>NZ_QWKY01000032.1 GCF_003574035.1 Meiothermus hypogaeus
AGGGGGAGGGGAGCGAGGGGATGCCCCCCCCAGCTCCACCAAAACCCCTGCCCCTAGCTCGTTACCTGAAGGTGCGCAGCAGCTTCCAATCCAGCTTGCCAGCGGGCGTCTTGACAATCTCCACCATGACCGCCGCCTCGTTGAAGCGCAGGCCCAGGTGGTCGGTTGGCGACATGTTGAAGATACCGTGGGTGCCCACTACGCTTCGGGTGGCCTCGAGTTCATCGCGCAGCACCCGGCGGAAGGCGGCCAGGTTGGTGGTTTGCTCACGCCGCAAGGCCCGCTCGAGGGCCGGGCGCAAAATGGCCCAGGCATCGTAGGCGTGGCCGCCAAAGGTGGAGTAGCTGCCAATACCAAAGCGCGACTCGTACTGCTGCACATAGCTCGTGGCGACCTGCCGGTTGGGGAAGTCGGGCGGCAGTTGGTCGAAGACCAGCACCGGGCCCGCGGGCAGCCGGGTGCCCACCACCACGTCGCCGCCCACCCGCAGGAAGTCGGGATTGGCCACGCCGTGGGTTTGGTAAATGAGGCCGCGGTAACCGCGCTCACGCAAGGTGCGCTGGGGCAACACTGGGGCAGTGCCCGAGCCCCCAATCAAGACCGCATCGGGGTTGCGGGACAGGATGCGCAGGATCTGTCCGGCCACCGAGGTATCGGTGCGGGCAAAGCGCTCGGAGGCCACCACCTGGATGCCAGCCTCGCGGGCCGCCGCCTCGAAGGCTCGCGCCCAGCCCTCGCCATAAGCGTCGTTAAAGCCGATGTAAGCGGCAGTCTTGACCCCGGAGGCGGCCATGTCCCGCACGATGGGCTGGCTCATCTGCTGCTCGGTCTGTGGGGTTTTAAATACCCAGCGCCGTTTTTCGTCCACCGGGAAAACAATTTCTAAGTTGGCCGCCAGCGAGATTTTGGGCACGCCGGCCTCGGCCACCACATCGATCATGCCCAGGCTGGCCGGGGTGGTGGTGGTGCCGATGATGGCCAGCGCCTGGTCTTCCTGAACGAGCCGCCGGGTGGCCCGCACGGCCTGGGTGGTGTCGGAAGCATCGTCGATAATCACAAATTGCACCGGGCGACCCGCTACCCCGCCCCGCCGGTTGACCTGTTCTTCCAGCAGAACCAGGGTGTTGCGCTCGGGGATGCCCAGGCTGGCTGCGGGGCCGGTGGCCGAGACCACTACCCCGATTTTGAGCGGGGCCTGCTGGGCCAGGCCCAGCCCCAGTCCAAGTGCCAACAGTCCTACCAAAACTCGCTTCATGTTGCCTCCTTTGTACGGGTTTGCAAATCTCCCGGGGCGTGGGCCCCGGTTAGATCTCCAAAGGTTTCAAGCCCGGCTGCCACCATCCGGCGCAGCAGGGGGTGAGGGCGGTAGCGGTCCTCGCCCAGCTCGGCGTGCAGGCCGTCCAGCGCCCGCAGGATGGGCTTGAGCCAGATGAGCTCGGCCCATTCCAGGGGCCCCAGCGGATAGCCGGTGCCCAGGCGCATGGCCCGGTTCAGGTCTGCCGGGCTGGCCACGCCCTCAGCCAGGGCCGAGACCGCCTCGTTGATGAGCAAAGCCAGGATGCGAAACCCCACCCCGCCGGGCTGATCTTGCAGTACCAGGGTGGTGCGCCCGTGGGCCTTGAAATAGCTTTGGGCCAGCTCGAGGGCCCTGTTTTCACCTTGCAGCGGGGCGTACAGTTCGACAATGGCCTTCTCGCCGATGGGTGGAACCAGGCTAAACCCGGCCAGCGGGCGCCCGCGGAACTCGGCCTGCACACTGCTCACGGAATGGCCCCAGACCAGCGAAACCACCGGCAAGTTCTCGAAAAAGTCGTGCTTGCGCTCGAGCTTGACCCGGCAGTCCAGCACGAACTGCGCTTCGGCCACATTCTCGGTGTGGCGGAAGTGGGTCCGCATCTCTTTGGCCAGGGGGTTGGGACCGATGATGATGGGAAGTGGGATATCGCCGGTTTGCGCCACAGGGGGTTCAGGCGGGGTAGGAGGCCCCGGCGGGTAGCTGTACCAGCCCTGTCCGGTTTTACGCCCCAGCAGCCCGGCGGCTACGCGCTGATACTGCAAGGGGTGGGGCCTGTAACGGGGTTCGCCGTAAAAAGCCTGATAGACCGAGCTCGAGGCCGCGTAGTTGACGTCCAGCCCGATCAGGTCCATCAGCTCAAAGGGCCCCATGGGGAAACCCAGTCCCCGCAGGATCCAGTCGATGTGTTCCTTGGGAACACCCTCGCCGTGTAGCCGCAGGGCTTCGCCGTAAAAAGGGCGGGCCACCCGGTTGACCAGAAACCCGGGAGCATCCACGACCTGAACCGGCTCCTTGCCCCAGGCTTGCATCAGGTTGAAGGCGCGCTTTAGAAGGTCGGGACTGGTTTGCAGCCCTCCAATCACCTCGACGAGCTTCATGCGCTGGGCGGGGTTGAAAAAGTGCAGGCCGAGCACCCGCTCCGGGTGCTTGACCCTACCCGCAATAGCCGAGACCGAAAAGGTAGAGGTGTTGGTGGTCAGGATGTTGCTGGGGTTAAGCTCGCCCAGCTTGCCCAGCAGCTCTTGTTTGAGCTCGAGCTTCTCCGGTGCTGCCTCGATCACCAGGTCGGCCTGGGCGCAGTCCTCCAGAGACTGAGTGGTGTGGATGCGGGCCAGAGTTTCTTCTACCGACCCCTGCAAGCGCCCTTTATCGGCCATTTTTTGCAGGTCGGCGCGGATCTCGGTCAGCGATTTTTCCAGCGCTTGTGGCACAGGATCGTATAAGCGTACCCCGTGACCCGCCAGCGCCGCTACCTGGGCGATGCCCCGGCCCATGGTGCCCGCCCCCAAAATCGCCACAGTTTCCTTCACCAAGCCTCCCTAAAAACCAAACAAACACTCGTTTGTTTACCTTTATGTTGGGCGTCAGTCTAAACGCCAGTTTTCTCGCTGTCAAGCACTTTGTGCACCCTCTTCAAGCAGGTTGGCTACGTCCTCTATGGTTGCTAGCGCTGCTGGTGGGAGGCGTCTAGTGGGTCAGTCGGTAGGGGCTTATACAACTAGTCGGCAGGGGGTCCTACATCTAGATGACGTGCTGGGGCAGCCCCTGAAGCTCCGATTCCTGAATCTTTACCCAACCCCCCCCGAAGGCTTCCAGGAGCGAACCCTCCAGGAACCAGCTTTTAGGGGTTTTTGCGCCCCAAAGGGTCTGGCGGCGGGGGTCGTTGAGGCTCCAGCGGATGGGCTCGAAGTCGGGGTCTACCGTGGTGTAGTCGGAGGTATACAGTTCGATGCGGTGCCCGTCGGGGTCGCGCAGGTACAGGAAAAAGGCGTTGGAAACCCCGTGCCGACCCGGCCCGCGTTCGATGGCCTCGGTCTGCATGGCCCCGGCCAGGATGTCGCAGGCCCGGATAATGCTCATGGCGTCGGGCATCCAGTAGGCGAAGTGGTGCAGCCGGGGGCCGGTTCCGTTGGTGAGGGCCAGGTCGTGCACGTTGCCCTTGCGGTGAATCCAGGCGGCCCAGATTTTGCCGTCGTCGCCCTCGGTGTACTCCGACATCCGAAAGGCCAGCTTGTCCATGTACCAGCGGGTCATGACCTCGACCTGAGGGGTCATTATGTTGATATGGTCGATGCGCTGGATACCGGGCCCTTTGTGCAGGTCGTAACGCTGTAAAAGCCAGGGGTATTTCTGGCTTTCGGCGTAAAAGGCTACCGGCACGCCAAAGGGGTCTTGAACGCGGAGCATCCGGGGTCGGTCTTGTTCGGATTCCCAGCGGTGGGGCAGGCCCAGGGCCTCGGCCAGTTCGGCCAGCAGTTGCAAGTCCAGTTCACCGGCCACCCGGTAGGCCAGGTGTTTGATGCCGGCCTCGGGGGCCAGCTCGAGCTTGAGGGTCCACTCGCGGTCTTCGGTGCCGCGCAGGTAGAGGGCGCCCGGGCTTTCGTGCAGTACGTTCAAGCCCAGCAAGTCTACGTAGAAGTGGCGCGATCGCTCGAGGTCGGTCACGTAAAACACCCCGTGGCCGATGCGGACAATATTGGGTATCTGGTTCATGGTTGCACCCCCATCGCGTATTGGTCTTATTTCGCTTATCAGCAGTCAGGGAAGGCTTAACTGTGCATTTGGCCTTGAGCCTCCAGCCTCAGGCTAGGGTAGCTGCCGATAGCTGCGGTTCCAGTACAGCAAGGGCCGGGTATTGCTACCCAGCGCTACTTTTTTCACCTCTCCCACCACAATCTTGTGGGTGCCCCCTGGGTAGACCGCCCAGGTGCGGCAGTAGAGTGTGGCCAGAGCCCCCTCCAGGGCCGGGCTGTCCTCATCGGTGAGGGGTTGGTAGCCGTCGAGCGGTCGGCCCGAAAAATGCGCCGAGGTGTGCTCGTGGCCCTCGGCCAGGAGGTTCACGGTAAAACGGCCGGCCTGCTCCAGCACGGGCCAGAGCTGGGCGCCTTCGTTGATGCAGACCAGGATCAGGGGAGGCTCGAGGCTCACGCTGGTAAAGCTGCTGGCGGTCATGCCACGGGTTTCTTCACCGTAACGGGCTGCAATCACCGTGACGCCGCTGGGCCAGTAGCTCATGGCCTGGCGAACCTGCTCGGAAAGGGTGGGTTGCGTGGTTTTCATGGGGAATGATGCGCGTGATCAGTGGACTCAAGCCATTAATCGCTTGCAACCACCTCCGGCTGGGCCTGTTCTTTCCATCCCAGGAAGTCCTTGATGCGCTGCTTGTAGGGCTCCTTGTCATAGACCGCAAAGAGCGTCTGGTACATGCGCAGCGGGTCACCAAAGAAGTAGCGTTCGTAAAGGGTTTGACGGGCTCCGAAGCCGCTGATGGTCATGTCCCAGGCCAGCCGGAAGAGCTGGACGCGCTCTTTGGCCGGCAGGGTGGCCGACTGCAAGAACTTTTCCAGATGCTTGCCAATGGGCGCTTCAAAGTCGGCTTCGGAGGGCAGGGTGATCATGCCGGAGGCCCCAATCTGCTGGACAATTTCGTTGATGCGGGGGTAAAGCCTGGGGTAGAGGTTGCGTGCCCCGTCAATAGCCCCCCGGTCGGGGCACATCAGGCCGTACTTGTTGAGCTTGGCATCGCGCTCGGCGCGGGCCCAGAAGCCTTTCATGGCCTCGAGGTAGACGATCACCTCGGCGATTTTCTCCTGCACGTGGGGGAAGGTATCGGCCCCGATGGTCTCGCCCAGCAACGAAACCAGCCCCAAAAAGGCCTCGGTCTTGGCGTTCTTGAGCACCACCACCTGATGGGCCATGTGCATTAAGGCCCCGGTCTCGGCGTAGGCGGTGTTGCAGCGCGCCAGGTCTTTGTAGATGAACACCCGTTCCCAGGGCACGAACACATCGTCGAACACCGTGAGGCAGTCCATCTCTTCCAATCGGCTGCTGAGGGGGTAGTCAAAGCGCCCATCCCCCACAGCCATGCTCTCACGGCTGATGAAGTGAAGCCCCGGGGTATTGGTGGGAATGGCAAAGGCCACCGCGTATTTGTCGGCCCCGGGCCCTTCCTTGAGCAGCGTGGAGGGGAAAACCAGAAGCTCGTCGGCGGTGGGCAGGGTGGAGAGCATCCGGGCTCCCCGCACCACAATGCCTTTTTCGCTCTCGCTCACCACGCCCAGGGGGATGTAGGGGTCGGGCTGCTCGAGGTTGCTCTTGGCCCGGTTGACCTGGGGGTTGGTGAGGCAGTGGGTGGTGGAGAGGTCGTGCTCGCGCACGAACTGCACATAGCGGCGCACGTTGTCGGCATAGGGCCCAAAGAACTCGGCGCTTTGCTCGAAGGCCATCAACACCGCATTCAGATAGTCCGGGCAGCGCCCCATCATGCCCAGGTTGACATCGGCCCAAAGCTTATAGGCCGCGCTGCGCCGGGCCAGGTCGTCCTTGGTTCTGGCCGGTAGCAGGCTCATGGCGTAGCGCTGGCCGTTCTGCTCGTAGGTGAGGGTGTCGCGGTAGCGCGGGTCGTGCTGCATGTCGTAGAGCTGCGCCAGGGTGTGGGTGATGCCTTTGAAGACCGGATGTGTGGTGGGGTCTTCGACCTTCTGCCCCTTGTACCAGAGGTTGGGTGGGTTTTTCTTGAGGGCTTCCAGGTAGTCTTTGCCGGTGCGTGCCATGGGTGCCTCCTTTACTTGCCAAACTTCGGAATTGGGTGCTCGGTGAGCGGCACCGCGATGTGCTTGAGCTCGGTATAAAACTCCAGGCTGTGCTCGCCGCCCTCGCGGTGGGTGCCGCTCATCTTGACGCCGCCGAAGGGGGTGGGCAGGTGCCGCACGTTGTGCGAGTTAATCCAGGTCATGCCCGCCTCGAGGTGCAGGGCCATGCGGTGCGCCCGCGATACGTCCCGGGTCCAGACATACGAAGCCAGGCCGTACCTGGAGTCGTTGGCTTTTTGCAGGGCATCGGCCTCGTCCTTGAAAGGAATTACGGTCAGGATGGGGCCAAAAATCTCTTCCTGAGCAATGCGGTGGTGGTTCTCGGCCACAAAGAGCCCAGGCCGCACGTAGTTGCCCTCGCTGCCGACCCGCTCGCCACCGAAGATGTGCTGCGACTCCTGCTTGCCAATTTCTACGTAGCCCAGTACGCGCTCGAGGTGCTCGGGGTGGATCAGGGGCCCTACCTCGGTGTCGGGCTCTAAGGGATGTCCCACCTTGACCCGAGCGGCCCGCTCGGCCACCCGGCGCACGAACTCCTCAAAGATGCCTTCCTGCACCAATGCGCGGCTGTTGGCGGTGCAGCGTTCACCGTTGAAACTGTAAATCTGGAAGACCGTAGCGTCTAAGGCCTGCTCGAGGTCGGCGTCCTCAAAGATGATGGCGGGGGACTTGCCCCCTAGCTCCAGGGAAAGCCGCTTCAGGTGTTCGGCGCTGTTGCGGGTGATGAGGCTGCCGGTGGTGGTCTCGCCGGTGAAGGCAATTAGCGGGATGTCCGGGTGGCGCACTACCGCATCGCCCGCTTCCTCCCCAAAGCCCTGCACCACATTGAACACCCCCGGCGGCAGGTCGGCCTCCTGCATAATTTCGGCCAGCTTCCAGGCCGTGAGGGGCGACCACTCGGCGGGCTTCAAAACCACCGTGTTACCAAAAGCCAGCGCAGGGGCAATGCGCCAGGTGGAGAGCATCATGGGGGCGTTCCAGGGGGTAATGATGCCACACACCCCCACCGGCACCCGGATGCTGTAGTTGAGCCACTCACCATCCACCGGGTAGCTGCGCCCGTCCATGGCCCGCTCGGCGTACTCGGCATAAAAACTGAAGTTCTCGGCGGCCCGTGCGACCTGAGCCCGCACAATCCGCAGGGCTTGCCCTGCGTCCAGGCACTCCATCACGGCCAGCTCGTCGCCGTGCTTTTCCAGAACCTCGGCAATCTTGAGCAAATACTTCTTGCGAGCCTTGGCGTTCAGTTTCCACTTTTCAAAAGCAGCCCTGGCGGCCCTGGCCGCTTTGTCCACGTCCTCGGCGTGGCCTTTGTAGGCCCTCGCGAGCACCTGGTTGTTGGAAGGGTCGAGGCTCTCAAAAAGCTCGCCCTGCACCCCCGGCACAAACTCGCCGCCGATAAAGTGCTGAACCGAGTTAGTTGCGATTTTATGACGCACCCGCGCAATAAACTCGGGGCTAATGGCTTGGGTTTTTTCAGATACCTTCATAAAACCAGCGACCTGTCACCTTCCTCAGAAAGAACCGGCTCGGCTTCTTCGGTTTCCCACTCGATGGGGTTTTCCAGGGCCCCCAGCCCCTCAATTTCCATGCGCATGAGGTCGCCCGGATGTACCTGCGAGATGCCCTTGGGGGTGCCGGTCAGGATGACGTCCCCGGCTTCCAGGGTCATGAAACGGCTGATGAACTCAATCACCTCAGGGATGGAGAAAATCATGCCCTGGGTGGTGGTCTCCTGGCGCAGCTCACCGTTCACATAAGCCCGCATCCGCAGGTTGTGCGGGTCGAGTACTTCGTCGGCGGTCACGTAGTAGGGCCCCAGCGGCCCAAAGGTGTCCCAGCCCTTGCCCCGGATGGGGGGGCGGAAGGTATTGGAGACGTAGTCGCGCACCACCAGGTCGTTGGCGATGGTGTAGCCGCCCACATAGTCGAGGGCATCTTTGGCCTTGACCCGGCGGGCATTGCGCCCCATAATCACGGCCAGCTCGCACTCGAAGTGCATGAAGCGCGCGCCCTGGGGGTAAATGACCGTGCCCTTGTGGGGCAACAGACTGGTGTTGGGCTTCCAGAAAAGGGCCGGCTCGGTGGGCTTGCGCAGGCCAAACTCCTCGGCGTGTTCGGCAAAGTTGAGGGCCAGGGCCAGCACCTTACCGGGCTGCACGGGGAGTTGCCACACCACCTCGTCGGGGTGGTGGGTTTCGCCGGCGTGGTCCACAAGCATGCCGTTCTGCAGGTGCCCCTGCAAGAGGCGGCCTTTGGAGATAAAACGCGCGCGCTTCATACGTACTGTTTGCCAGCGGGGTCGGGCAGCACCGGGGGGTGGCCCTCCTTGCTGGGAATGCTGGGAATCAGGCCATAGGACTCGGCCATGCGGCGCAGGCGGGCCTCGATTTCTGGGGTGGTGGGGCCCAGGGGTTCTCGCCATTCCTTTTCGCACAGGCCCATCCAGGAGAGCACCGTTTTGAGCGGGATGGGGTTGGTGTCCCAGAAGATGGCCTCGTTGGCCTCGAGGCCGTAGTAGTGGAGCTCGAGGGCCTCTTTGTACCGGCCCTCCAGGGTGAGCTGGCACATTTGGGCGGTCTCTTTGGGTAGCCAGTTGGCAGTGGCGGCGATGGTGCCCACCGCGCCCACGCACATCATGGGGAAGGTCAGGGCCTCGAGGCCGCAGTACACCTTGAAGTCGCGCCCCACCCGGCGCAACAGCTCCGAAACATACTCGACATCCTTGGAGGAATGCTTGATACCCACGATGTTCTTAAAGTCGTGCCGCAAGCGGGCCACCGTGTCCACCCTGATTTCGATGCCCGCACGGCCTGGAATGTTGTAGAGCACAATGGGCATCTGCGGCACCGCCTGGGCCACCTGACCAAAAAAGCGGTAGAGCCCCTCCTGGTTGGGCTTGATGTAGTAGGGCGTGATGACCAGGGCCCCCTGTGCGCCCATCCGGTAGGCCGCCTGGGTGATCTCGAGGGTTTCGTCAAGCCGCAGGGTCCCGGTGCCGGCCAGGAGGGGCACGCGGCCCCGAATGAAGCGCAGCGCCAGCTCAATGAGGTACTTGCGCTCCTCCACGCTTAGAGTGCCGGGCTCGCCGGTGGTGCCGCCTACGCTCAGGGCGTGGGAACCGGCCTCTATCTGGCGCTCGATGAGCCGCTCCAGAGCGGCTTCGTCTATGGCACCGTTCTTGAACGGTGTTACCAGGGGTACGATGCTGCCTTTGAACTCGACCATGGTACTCCTTTTTGGCTATGTAGCCCAGGTTGCTTATTGCTCCGCAAAGATAGTTAATATATTAAGTAAAACTGTAGCATACTTTGCAAGCCCAGGTACAATTGTCCTTCCAAAAGACCCCCTATGGCTTCCGCCCTTCCCCAAGACCCCTCCACCCGACTCCTGCGCGACCTTACCCACTCGCTGCCCATGGCCCTTCTGCGCACCCGTGAGGCGGTGGTGCAGCGCTTCAGGGTGGTGCTCTCCCGGCACGGCCTGACCGAGCAGCAGTGGCGCATTTTGCGGGCGCTCGATGGGCAAGAGGGACTGGAAATATCCCTTCTGGCCGAGCAGTGCCGCATCCTTCTGCCCAGCATGACCGGCATTTTGAAGCGCATGGAACAGCGCGGTCTCGTACGGCGCAATGCCAATCAGGCCGATGGCCGCAGCATTCTGGTGAGTCTCACAGCCGATTCGAAGGCCCTGGTGGAGCGGATCAAGCCCGAGGTGGTGGAGGTCTACGCCGAAATCGAGCGAATCCTGGGCAAGCGCAAGCTCGAGCAGCTCTACGCTCTACTGGAAGAGCTCGAGAGCGGGCTGAAGGGGTCTGGTCCAGGGTGATACCGGATTCAAAAAGACAGTTTGCAAAACCAAAAACCCCATAGGTTGACTTTTTGAATCCTGGAGCACACCCTTAGGTCGGGTTTATTCCTTACCGAATGATAAGGAATAAACCGAATCTGGCATGAGTTTAGCTGGAGGTCAGTTTCTCGAGCCAGGCTTCGTCGCGGGGGGGTTGGAACTCTTCGCGCAACAGACCGAACAAATGAACATCCTCTTTGATGCCCTGGCGGGTCTCGTGCTGCCGCAAAACCCCTTCACGCTTGAAGCCCAGTTTTTCCACCAGGCTCAGCATCCGGCTGTTGGAACTGTGGACTTCGGCGGTAATGCGTTCCAGGCCCAGTTCGCTAAAGCCATGCCCCAGCATCTGCAAACCGGCGGCAAACCCCACCCCCTGACCCCGATGGGTCTCATCGCCAATCGCGATGCGCAGGCGTGCCCGTTTTTCCAATGGATTAAGCTCGCGCAAGTCCACAAACCCCACCAGGTAGCCCTCGGGGTGCTCTGGCGTGGTGACCACAATTCCTTTGCGAACCAGGTCTACGGGGGGGTTGTTGAGCAGGCGCACGAACCAGTCCTGCAATTGCTCGGCGGGCAACCCCACCGGCCAGCCATTGGCCAGGCAAAAGGCTTCGTCGCGACTCCACTCGAGCACGCGGGGCAGGTCGCTCATCACCAGCGGACGCAAATACACTTCCAGCATCTTCTGCTCACCTTACATCGCCCCTGCGCAAAAAAGGGTGAAAATCGCCGTAATTCACGGGGCGATACTGGGTTTTATGTTCAGGTTACGCCCACTGCGGCTTTCCAGAAACGAGACCTCCAGTACCAGGGCACTGGCTTTGACGGGCGCCGCCGCCCGCGCTAGGCTTGAAGGGTTGTGGCGCGGCCTAAAGCAAAGACCGAACTCTCTGCAGCCACCCCTATGCCGGCGGCCCGCAGAGGTCTTGGGTTGGCCGGGCCTCGAGTTTGGCTGCGCTTGAGCCAGGCTGAAAAAGCCTTTGGCGAGCGCATCTTGTTCCAGAAAGCCGACTTTTGGTTGGAGTCAAACGAGCGGGCGGTGCTGGTTGGGCCGAACGGCGCCGGAAAAAGCACCCTCTTCCAGATCCTTTGTGGCCGCCAACCCCAGGACGATGGCCATCGGGTGCAGTTGCCCGGGGTACGGGTATTCTACTTGCCCCAGGATTTCCGCCCGGCACCCGGTACCGTCTACGGGTTGGCTCATGCCATTACCCCCCTGCACCGGGCCGAGCTAGAACTGGAGCGCACCCCGCCCGAACACACGGGCGAGGTGTGGCGCCAAATTCGCGAACTGTCTTTCTGGAAAGGCCGGGTAGCCCGTACCCTGGCCGACTTTGGCCTGGATGCACACAGCGACCAGAGCACGGAACAACTTTCCGGTGGCGAGGGGGTGCGCCTGGGATTGGCCATGGCGTTTTTATCGGGCGCCGAGGTTTTGCTTCTGGACGAACCCACCACCCACCTGGACCTGCGCATGCGGTTGCGCCTGGAGGAGATGCTACTGGCTTACCCCGGCGCAGTGGGGCTCATTTCCCACGACCGAGCGCTTTTGAGCCGGGTCGCCACCACGGTCTACCACCTGGAAGCTGGGCGTTTGTTCAGGGTAGCAGGAGGGTATGCCACCTACCTGGGGGAGCGTGAGCGCATCCGGCGAACCCTGGAGAAGGCTCGATTTGAAGCGGAAAAAGAGCGCGAACGTTTGCTGCAGGCCATCCCAGACCGCAGACGACCTGGAACGGATCGGCGCAAGCGGGAGAAGGCCCTTTTACAAACCCGGGCCGAGCGTATTCAAGTGCCCGATCCGCCTCCCCCCGAGCGTCGCTGGAGCCTGGAGCTGGCCGCCGAGGGGACCCCAAGGCTGGTGCTGGAGGCCCGGAGACTAAAAAAATCGTATCCCCAGGGGGAAGAACAGACTCGGACGATCATCCGCGAAGCCACCCTGCGTATTTTTCGGGGCGACCGAATTGCCCTGGTAGGGGCCAACGGGGCTGGCAAGACCACCTTGCTGCGCTTGTTGCTTTCCAGAGAACTGCCCGACGAAGGTGAACGGATGCTGGGCTATGGGGTGAGCGCAGCCTACCTTGATCAGCTGTACCACGGTCTGGAACCCGACCGGCCCCTCTTTGCGCAGTTCGCCTCGAGGTTTGGCGAGGCGCGGGCAGCAGTGCTTTTGGGCCGTATGGGCTTTCGCCCTCCACACTGGCACGACACCCCCCGTAGTTTTTCCGGTGGCGAGCGGGCCCGGGCGGGGCTGGCCTTGCTGGGCGCGCTGCGGGCAGGCTTGCTGGTGATGGACGAGCCTACCAACCACCTCGAGCTCGAGCTACTGGAAGCCCTGGAAAAGGCCCTGGTTGACTACCCCGGTACGCTGCTCTTTGTCTCGCACGACCGGGCGTTGGTCAGAAAGGTGGCCACCCGGTTCTGGGGGCTGGAGGAGGGGGTGCTGGTGGAGTACCCCAGCTATGCCGAGGCCGAGGCGGCCATGCTGGGCAAGCCGGCCCTGCGGCTGAACCCCTATGGAGAAACCCCGCCAGAAGCAGAGCCGCCCCCCGAAGAGCGCGACCTCGAGCAAGAACACACGGCCTTGCTTGAACAACTTGATGAACCGGGCCTGACGGAGCGGAGCCGCCAGCGCCTGCGCGCCGATCTGCTGGCGCTGGAAGACGCTTTGTACCGCCAGTACGCCCTCGAGTTTTTTCGTCCTTACCCCTACCGCTACCGGGTGCAGCGGGAAGGACTGGAGGTGTTTGCGGACGAAGAGCTGGGCTTCTGGCGCTTTTGGAGCCGTGAGGAGGCATGCGGCGGCGAGTTCTCAGGCGGCGTGCTGAGCCTGGAAGGAAAGCCTAGCCCAAGGCTACTGCGGGCCGTCCTGCAGATGGCTTTTGAACTCCTGAGCGCCAGGGTCGTGCGGTATGGCAAGCAGAGCTTTGGCCGAAAGGGCTACCTGAAGCAGTTTATGCCGGATTCAAAAAGACAGTTCACAAAACCAAAAAAACCATAGGTTGTCTTTTTGAATCCTGGAGCACACCCCTCCCGAACGGTTGGCGAAGAAAGCGTCTCCCTTTCAAGGGGCGGTATCGCCCTCCGCTACGCGGATAACTTCCAAGGGGCGGTATCGCCCTCCGCTACGCGGATAACTTCCAAGGGGCGGTATCGCCCTCCGCTACGCGGATAACTTCGGCCCTGTTGATTCGTTGCCATTCGGTAACGAATCAACCGAATCTGGTATTAAGGGCACAGCCATCCAGATTTAATCGAATCCCAACCTGCTCGAGCCAAACGCACAGAAAAACCGCGTTCGGAAAAAGCTGCGGCGGGAATAACTTCTACCCTGACCCCAAAGCCCTGACCCGCTGGCCCTCACTGCGCCTCGCGTACCTGCCGCTTGATGCGCATGAGCACGGCCTGCAAGCCACGCAGCCGCAGGGGTGTGATGATTTCCTCGAGCCGGGCCAGACTGTAAAAGTCCTCCGGTACGCCCAGAATGGCCTCGGGGCTTTCGCCCTCCAGGCCTTCGGCCAGTAGCCCGGCAAAGGCCCGCACCGTGGGGGCTTCCTTGGGGGCGTCGAAGTAGAGGTGAACCTTGCCCTCCTGGAGTTCGGCATGCACGAAGAATGGCGTGGTGCACTCGTGGACTTGCTCGAGCTTGCCTTGCATGCCCTCGGGCAGGGGGGGCATTTTCTTGGCAAACTCTAAAAGCATCTCGGTCTTGATGACCTTGGGGGCACTTCCCAGCATCTGCACCACGCTTTGGAGTTTGGGGGGCAACTGGGCCAGTCGTTCGTCGGCAGTCATAGACATCAGGGTAAAGGGTCAGGGAGGAAGGGTCTAGGGTTTTGTGCACCATGCCGTGCTTAGGCGCCCTGACGCACCAACTTGAACAAATCCCGGCCCAGTTCGGCGTAGTTGCGCACGGGCCCGGCCTGGTTGCCGTAGGTCAGGTACAAAACCCGGTGAATAGCCAGGGCGGCCTCTTCGCTGCTCTGGACAGTCCGCAGCTTTTCCACAATTTCGCTCACCACCGGCCCATAGAGCTCTTCAAGGGGAGCCAGCTCACCCATACCCAGGGGGTCGTAGATCTGTAGATAGGTTTGAACCTGCGCCGTGAGGTTATCCATGAGCGTGTTTCCTGCAAGGGCCAGAGGCCCAAGTCCAAAGGCTGGAAGAGCTGGTTTTACCTCGAGTGCTCAACCTTGGAAAGGTTTGCTAGGGTGCGGGTGTGACGGTAAACGCTGCACTCTCCCCCAGGGCCATGTTGAACTGGGTGGGGACGATGGGGGGGTCGGTGCTGATATTGCTGCTGGCCGGGTAAACCTCTACTGCGTACGTGTCGGCGGGATTCAGGTTAAGGTTGCTGAAGGTGGTGCTGAGGGCCGCGATGATGTTGCGGGCGACCACGGTACTGGTGGTGCGGTTCACCAGGCGCACCAGGTAGCCCGTGGCCCCACTGCTGGCGGTCCAGGTGGCCGATACGGACTTGGTGGTGGGGTTGTTGCCAATGGTTACGGTGGGCCTGGCGAGGGTGGTGCTGGCATCCACGTTCAGACTGACTTGTTCGGTTTGCCCGTCGATGGTGGCCGAAAACGTATAGGTACCGCTCGTGAGGGTTTTGGAGGCATCCCACCCAATCTCCCACCACACCCCCGAGGGGGTGCGGGCCGCGGCGCTTTGCAGGGTAAGGGTCTCGCTGTAGCCGCCCGGCCCGCTTACGCTGACATTAATGCTTTCGGGTTGTTGCTGGGGCCGCAGAACCAGGATGTAGGCTCTTCCAGTGGTCGTGGCATTGTAGGTGCCGATGGAGGCCTGAAGTTTGGCCTGGGGGACGCTCGAGCACCCGCTCAAGAGCCCCAGCACTAAGATACCGGCGAGTAGATAACGGTTCACAGGTCACCTCGAGGCTGTAGCCTAAAACAGAAATGTGAGAGCTGCCAAACCGGGCTCTCACATCCTTGCTTATTCCCTGGCCGATTAGTCCAGGAAGTCCCGTAGCTTGCGGGTGCGGCTTTCGTGATACTTGAGCTTGCGCAGGGCCTTGTTTTCAATCTGGCGGATGCGTTCGCGAGTGACCCCGAAGTAGGCACCCACCTCTTCTAAGGTGTGCTCGCGCCCATCAATCAGGCCTTTGCGGAGCTTCAAGACCATGGCCTCGCGCTCGGAGAGCTTATTTAGGGCCTTCTCGAGCTCCTCCGAAAGCATGCTCTGGGCGGCAGAGTCCACCGGCGAGGCCATGTGTTCGTCGGGGATGAAGTCGCCGTAGAAGCTGTCCTTCTCGTCGCCGATGGGGGTTTCCAGGCTCACGGGCTCCTGGGCAATCTTGAAGGTTTCTTCTACCTTTTTGGCGTCCCAGCCGGGCCCCATGGCCTCGGCAATTTCCTCGTAGGCCGGTTCGCGGCCCAGCTCCTGCTGCATCTGGCGGGCGGTGCGGGTCAGCTTGTTGATGGTCTCCACCATGTGCACCGGAATCCGGATGGTGCGGGCCTGGTCGGCTATGGCCCGGTTGATGGCCTGCCGAATCCACCAGGTGGCGTAGGTGGAGAACTTGTAGCGGCGTTTGTACTCGAACTTCTCCACTGCCCGGATGAGGCCCTGGTTGCCCTCCTGGATCAGATCCAGGAAGGAGAGGCCCCGGCCGGTGTACTTCTTGGCAATGGATACCACCAGCCGCAGGTTGGCCTCAATCAAGTGCTGGCGGCAAATCTCGCCGTCCCGTGCGATGTGCAGGTGGCGCTTGACCTCGCGGGGCAAGGCCCGCAGGCGGGCATCGACCGCCTGCACGGTGTCGGGGTCAATGCGTAGCTCGGTACCGGGGATATTGGAGACGCGGCTGCTGCCCTGCACCTGGCTGCGCAGAACGTGGCGGATCAGCTCGGCCTCCAGGCCGGTTTCCTCGGCCAGCCGCTGGGCCGCGGCCACCCCATCCTCCACGCGGCGGGCCAGGTCAATCTCCTCCTCCAGGGTCAGGAGCGGCACCTGGCCAATCTCATGCAGGTATTGCCGGACGGGGTCGGAGGTGGAGATGCGCGGCAGAGGCAGGTCTTCCTCGAGCTCCTCCTCGGCTTCCTCTACCGGCAGGGTGCCCAGCTCGAAGTCGGGCTCGAGGATCTCGATGTCCTCTAGATCGGCCTCAAGTACCTCTTCGCCAATTTCCTCCTCGACCAATGCAACCGCAGCCAGCTTGCCCGCCTTGGGCGTGGGGGGCACCAGCATATCGAGGTCGGGCTCGGCCTCGAGGTCGTCCACATCCGCGATTTCGAGCTCGGGGGCCTCGAGTTCATCGGCATCCAGGGCCAGATCCTCTTCCAGAAGTTCTTCGGCTTCCTCAATCACAGCGGTGCTTTTAGACGCGGTTTTGGGCGCCTTGGTGGGCGCCGAAACCTTGGGTTTTGCGGCAGCGGGCGCCCTGGTGGCAGCCGACATGGCGATTTCTTTGGGCTCGGGTTTGGAGGCCGCCTTTTTAGGCTTGGTGTCCTCGCTATCGGTTTTGACAGGAGCCGGTTTGGTGGCTGCTTTGGTTTTGCTCACACCCTTGGCTTCGGCTTTGGGTTTGGCAGGTGTTTTGAGGGTGGCCTTACCCTTGGATTCGGGCTTGGCGGGGGCTTTTGCCGATTTCGATTCGCTGGCGGATTTCGATGGTGTTTTGGGCATAGGTTTTTGTGGCGTTGTGGCAGGTGCTTTGGTGGCGGGTTTGGTAGCGGTCTTGGGCTCGGACTTGCTCACTGGGGTTTTGGCTGGCTTGTCACTGGTTTTGCTGGGCTTGAGGGCCTTAAGCGAGGGCTTGGTTTGGGGTTTTGTGGCTTTGCCCGTGGTCGCTCCCTTAGCAGGGAGCTTGCCTTTGGTGGCTTCTTTTACGGTGGGCCTGAGGGCTGAATTGCTTGAAGTAGAGCCTGCATTCTCTTGATTGTTAGCCTTGCGAGCGGGTGGGGCCTTGTGGTGCTCTTTGGCCCTGGCGGGTGTTCCGGTTTGAGGTTTGGTAGCCGTTTTGCCGGGCACCTTAGCTTTTGTGACCCCATTTGCCTTTCTGGTCTCCTGGGTTTTACTCGCCGGTCTGGCCTTACTGGAGGGCACAGCAGCCGATTTAGGGACTGTCTTGAGTTCGGTCTTGCTGGGTTTGAGTGGACTGGAAGATGCTTTGCTCTTATCGGCGGTTTTGCTACTTACCGCTTTAGCCTGCACAGAGGAAGTGGTTTTTGGGGCGGGGGGCTTTTTTGCCTTCGTACTGGAAACCGCAGCCTTTGCTGCTTGTTGGCTTTTACCGGTATGAAGGGTACTTTTTTCCTTAGATGTACGGAGCGCGCCTTGTCCCGCGGGGGATTGTCCGGTGGTTGTACGGACGCCAGTACGTCCTGAAGGGGATCGTCCCTTCGTGCTAGCAGCGGTCTTGGTCTTGCTCAAGCGCTTCACCTCCCAGTGAGGGGCCCAGGCCCCCGGCGATGCCGGTACTACAAGGGTGTCAATCCGACTTATGGGCCAGCAGAACTTTGTGGCTATCCACAGCCAGGGTGTGGACGGTGGCAAAGCGGGCCTCGAGCAGGGGCTCGTAGGGGAGGAAACGGTTTGCCACAAGATAAAACTTCCCGCCCCTCTCCAGGCGGGCGTAGGCGGCTTCAATGAATGCGATGGCGGTTTCTAACACGACAAGGCCCCCCACGTGGAACGGGGGGTTCGTAACAATGGTAGTGAAAGTTTGGCTCGGTGTCAAGGCCTCATCCACATCGGAATGCAGAACAGTAGCCTTTTCGCCCAGATTTTGCCGGGCTGAGAGCACGCTGGGCCAGTCGTCCTCGAGGAGGGTCAGGCTCAGGGCCCGGCCCACCAGGGGGCGGCTCAGGGCGCCATACCCCCCGCCGATGTCGAGTACGTGGCCTGGCTGGTCGGGCAACTCGCGCAGCAACATGGCGCTGCCGGGGTCTATATGCCCACCGGAAAAAACCCCAGGCAGATAGGCAAAATGCAGGGTCTGGCCCTGAAGGTCGCAGGCAAAGGACTGCCAGACGGCGGGCAGTTCGGGGGCAGGTTTTTCTTTTTCCAGCACCGCCACCCGCAAGGGGCCGTCTCGCTTGACCAGCAGGCCAAAGCCCAGCAGTTCCTGAGCCAGCCTGAAATAGTGCTCGAAGCCCTTGTCCCTGCTGCCCGCTATCCAGAGCCGCCCTCCCATTCGCAAGGCTCTGGCCGCCCCCAAGAGCGATAGTTCCACGTACCGTGTTCCGCGATTGGCCGGCAAAACCAGGACCACGAGATCGGTCGAGTCGGGCTCGGTTTCCCAGGGCAGCCCCCGGCTGACCTCTACCGTGGCGCCGAAGCTGGCCTCCAGACAGCGTAAAGAAGCCCTCGAGGTTTCGATGGCCTGAACCTGTAGCCCATGTTGGCGCAGGGCATAGCTGGCCATACCGATGCCAGGGTTCAGGTCGAGAGCTTTCTGACCGTGGGGCTCTAAGTGCTGTGCCAGTAGCTCGTAGGCGGGATCGGCCAACCCCCGTGCCCCCGCTTTGGTATACAGATACCCTCCGGGGACGGGGGTCTTGTGCAGCGAATGGTATTCCTCCAGGGTCATAGGTACAGGGGTTCAATCAGGGTGCGCCCGGCCTGCAGGGACGCTATGCCCAGGTGTGCCAGGGCCCTGCCAGAGGGCGGTTGATCGAGCACGAACAGTCCTGTCGGGTGTAACTCATCCAGTCGGTTCCGGTGGGGTGCTTGCAGGGTTTCCAATTTTGCCCCAACAATCCGGTAGCCAGCGGCATAACAGAGCCCATTGCGCGTGGTCTGGGCCACCGTGACGCGTCCCTGGTAGCGCAGGGCGGTGGCTTCCAGGGTTTCTACTCCGGTCACCGGAACCCCCAGACCCCTGGCCAGCCCCAACCCCGCCGCAATGCCCACCCGTAGCCCAGTGTAGGAGCCCGGCCCGCGCCCAACGGCAATTCCTTCTAGTTCCCCTAGCCCCACACCGGCCTGGTGCAAAAAAACCTCGAGCTCCCCCCACAGCACCTCGGCGTGGCGGCGCCCTAAACGAATAGCTCGCTCGGCATGTGGTAAGCCTAAAACTAGATAAGACGTGGCGGTATCCAGCGCGAGTACCAGCACCACAGGAGTATAGCAATGGGCGAAGCCAAGAGCCCAATGCTGAAGGTCAGGGTTGGTGCATAAAGTAAAACCAGGCCTTCCTCCTCCAACGGGGAGGCTGGGTGGGGGCATAAAACCCAGCCAGGTCGCCTACCTACAAGCTTTTTTTGCAACACCAACTGGCCGAAGCGCTTGCGAGGGTTCATGCACTGCCCCTGTGCTGAAAGCTGAAATCGTAGGAAGCACAAACCTCGTTCCCCCTGTCCCCACCGCCTGCATGCTGCTAGACTTGAGGCCATGAAATTGGCGATTGTGGGTGTGGGCAAGATGGGTAAAAGCATTCTGGAGGGCCTGCTGCGGGCCGAGATGCTGGGACCCAGCGAGATCGGCATCCTCGATACCCCCGAGCGCACCCAGCAGGTGGCCCTCGAGACCGGGGCGATCCCCTTGACCCTGGAAGATTTGCGCCGCTGCGAGCGGATTTTACTGAGCGTGCAGCCCAAGGACATCGCCGCCCTGGCTCCGCAGGTCGCCCATCCCAACACCGGCTACATCTCCATCATGGCTGGGGTGTCCACGGCGGTGCTTTCGCGTCGGCTGGGCACCCGTCGGGTGGTGCGCTGCATGCCCAATTTGGCCGCCACAATTGGCAAAAGCTCTACCGCCATCACCGGCCCCCGCGAGGCCGAGGAGGCGGGCGATCTGGAGTTCACGCGGGCCTTGTTTTCTACGGTTGGCGATGTTTACGAGCTACCCGAGCGTTTGTTCGATGCCTTTACTGGGATGTCGGCCTCGGCCCCGGCCTATGTGGCGGTGGTCGCGGAGGCCCTGGCCGATGGGGGAGTGAAGCAAGGCATTCCACGGGCCCAGGCCCTGCAACTGGCGGCCGATGTGCTTATCGCTACCGGTGAATTGCTCCGCAAGAAACACCCGGCGGTACTCAAGGATGAGGTCAGCAGCCCCGGCGGTACTACCATTCATGGCCTGGCCGCGCTCGAGGCCCGGGGCGTTCGGGCGGCCCTGATTGAGGCCGTGGAAGCTGCTACCCAACGTGGTCACGAGCTGGGAAGAGAAGAATAGACAGATTTTTCCGAATGCAATGATATGTCGCCACCTCGAGGTACGGCCGACTAAAGGGCAAAATCGAAAGTAAGGGACTCGCACCAGAATCCACAGTAAACCCCTTGCCTTCTCCCCTGGCGGGAGAAGGTGGCGACACCCCGACCGCGCTATTTACAAACAGTTACGCAAACGCAGTTGACTGCACCTGGGGTGTCGTCGGATGAGGGAGCTTGGAACGACCCTCAAAGCAAACTCTACAGGTAAAGTTGGTACCATATCCGCGACCAGGAACGGACATCCTGAAAGCTGGGGGTTTGGGCTCAGGGTGAATGCACCATTTATTGCCAGAGGTGGGCGTAGCATAAAAAGGATGAAGCGCCTCTTGACTCTGGGCTTACTGCTGGTGGGGGTGCTGGCGGCGCCCACCGCCTATTACCCCAACGGCATCGGCTATTCCTGGACATACTCCTCCGGCATGGAGCAGGTCTTTACTCGCGAGCAAAACGGGATGCTGGTGCTCGAGCGCAGGCTTGCTAAGCAGCCCGTCAGCGCCGACCTGCTGCGCTACACCCCGGATAAAGGGGTACTGCTGGAGGGCTTGATTGTCGGTCAGGCTGTGCAGCGCTACAACCCGCCCCTGCAACTATATCCAGCCCCACCTCTGGTACTGGGGCAGGAATGGGGCGGGCGCAGCAATTTTGGCGGCCAGAGTGTGGCCCTGTTGGGCAAGGTTTTGCGCATCGAGGGGGTAAACGTTCCGGCGGGCCGCTTCAACGCCTACGTCATCCGAACCTCCACGGTAACAAGTGGCGGTGGCAGCCAGGTGATGGAGATTTTCTTTGTCCCTGGGGTGGGCATCGTGCGCTACGCTACCCCGGATGGGGCGACCGTTGACCTGGTGAAGTTAAGTGTGCCTAAATAAGGTATGGAACTTCAAATCGTCAGGCTCGAGAAACCGGAAAACCTGAACGTCATCCTGGGCCAGAGCCACTTCATCAAGACCGTTGAGGACTTGCACGAAGCCCTGGTGACGGCTGTGCCGGGCATCCAGTTTGGGCTGGCCTTCTGTGAGGCTTCCGGCAAGCGACTGATTCGCAAAAGCGGTACCTCGGCAGAACTCACAGATTTGGCCGTCCGTAATGCAGAGGCCATAGGGGCTGGCCACTCCTTTTTGATCGTGCTGGGCGAAGGTTATTTTCCCATCAACGTTTTACACGCCATTAAGGCTTGTCCCGAGGTGGTGCGAATTTTTGCCGCAACCGCCAACCCCCTCTCGGTGATTGTGGCCGAACAGGACGACCAGCGCGGGATTTTGGGTGTTCTGGACGGACACAAGCCGCTGGGGGTCGAAGCAGATGAAGACATCCAGTGGCGCAAAGACCTTCTGCGGCGCTTTGGCTACAAGCTGGGCTAAAAGAACCCCTGGGCCTCGAGCCACCTGTAGGCGGCGATGGTATTGGGTTTGTAGGCGCGGTGGGCTTCTGGCATGGTTTGCAGGGCTTCTCGCAGGGCAGCCCGGCGCTCTGGGCTGTTGGCTACGGTCTCGACCGGCGCCACATACACCCGGATCAAAAACCAGCTTCGGTTTAGTTCGGGCAGGGGTAAGGTTACCTGGCGCTCGGTGCGAAAATAGACCCGTTCCCCTGAGAGCAACATAGGGCGGCTGGGGTGGGCCGAGAGGGCAGAATCAAAGGTTAGCCCCCACACATAGCGCACGAAGGGGCCTTTTTGGCTCATAGCTCTGGCCACATTGTGCTGGGCAGCCCGAAGCTTTTCGCTGTGGGGTACGGGGTTATGGATTTCGGCGAAGCTACGCCCGATTTTCTCGAGCGGGTTCCAGTGGCTGGGAAAGCAGACCCAAAGTGCTTCGAGCAAGGTTCCGTGCATCAGCACCAGGTCTTCCTGAACCCGCAGTGCGGCGGCTTTTCCGAGCTCGAGCAGGTCTTTTTTATTGGGCTCTGGAGCTGCTTTTGTACCTGGCGCATGCGGAAGCTGCTGCCACAGCCACTCAAGCGCCGCCCGAACCCCTGCGGGCTCGAGGGCAGAGGAGAGAAGGGCGCTGGAGGGCTCCTGGGCAAAGGCCTCGAGCTTGGCCGAATGATAGCGCGGGTACTCGTGGTCGAGCAGAAATGGCGGCCCCTCGAGCCGCGCCAGATCCGGTCGCACGCGGTGGTCTGAAGAAACGGGAAACGGTACTTGCAGCCCGGGCAACACCTTGTCCAGATTTTAGTGGGTATCATGTATCCCATGCTGAACCCAGGTGTTCCCGCCCCCGACTTTAGCCTTCCCGACCAAAGCGGCAAAAAGCACAGCCTGACCGACTACCGGGGCAGGTGGGTGGTGCTTTACTTCTACCCCAAGGACGACACCCCAGGCTGTACCAAAGAAGCCTGTAATTTCCGCGACGAAAAAGGCCGCCTGGAAGAACTGGGCGCGGTGGTGCTGGGGGTATCCGCCGACGATGTCCAAAGCCACGGAAAATTTCACCGCAAGTATGACCTTAACTTTCCTCTGTTGTCCGACCCCGACAAAACAACGATTCGGGCCTACGGCGCCTGGGGTAAAAAGACCCTATACGGCCAGGAGTACGAAGGGGTCTTTCGCTATACCTTCCTGATTGACCCCGAGGGCCGGGTGGCGAAGGTGTGGGACAAGGTCAAACCCGACCAGCACGCCCTCGAGGTGGCCGAGGCGCTGATTGAGCTACAAAAGCAAGCGGTGTGAAACCGAAACGGCCCTTACGTTGTGCTTTACAGACGCCGCCCGGATGGGCGGCTTGTGCTTCTGAACCTGTAAGGCTGGCTCTTTGTGAAGCGTGCTCAAGACAACGGATGTTCCGCTCATCTGCTGGCGCAAATTCGGTAATCTGAAGGGAGCCTGGCTTCAAGGGCTGGGTTGCCAAGGATTTTATGAATAACCAGGATATCTACAAGCAACAAGCGGCCCTCGAGGCCGTCAAGTATGTCCAGACGGGCATGGTGGTGGGGCTCGGTACCGGCTCGACGGCGAGATACGCGGTATTGGAGCTGGGCCAAAGGCTGCGCGAAGGGGAGATTTCAAACGTTAAAGCCGTACCCACCTCGGAGGCCACGGCCCTGCTGGCCCACGACCTGGGGATTCCCCTGGTCGAGCTTGAGCCTTCGGGGGTTGACCTGGCCATTGACGGCGCCGACGAGATCGCCCCCGACCTTTCCCTCATCAAGGGGCTGGGTGGGGCTTTGCTCCGCGAAAAGATTGTCGAAGCCAGCGCCGGGCAGTTTATTGTAGTTGCCGACCACACCAAAAAAGTAGCCCAACTGGGGCGCGGGGTGGTTCCGGTGGAGATTGTGCGTTTTGGCTACCGCGCAACCCTGCATGCGCTGGGGCGAATGGGGGAGCCCACCTTGCGCATGGATGGCGACGAGTTTTTCTATAGCGACGGGGGCAACCTGATTGTGGACGTCAACTTTGGCCCGATTGTAGACCCAGAGGGCCTCGAGGCCGAACTCAAACGCATTCCGGGCGTGGTGGAAAGTGGGCTTTTCGTGGGCCTGGCCACCCTGGCGATTGTGGCAGGGCCAGGCGGCCTGGAGTATCTGGGAACCGCCCCCGGCTAGCCGCCACGTTTTTCTCCCCATCACCCTTTCCTGCCGTTGAGCAGGGAAGCTGCTAACCGAGAAAAGTCTGCTGTCGGCTTGTCAACCACCGGTTTGGGACTCTAAAATACAGGTTGTGGTAGGGCCTTGCTTCAACCGAATGATGCGAATGTCCCGACGATAGCAGCGAGCAGGCTATCGGCGGGGCGCATATGCGCCCCTGTATTTTTGTAAAACCTTTCAAAGCCCCCAGCTCAAAAACCCCAAGAAGGAGTAACCCGTGAGCAAAATCTTTTACGAGACCGCCGCCATAGACTACGCCAATGCGGCGCCCCACATCGGCCACGTCTACGAAAAAATCATCTGCGACTTTCTGGCCCGCTTTCACCGCCTGGATGGCTACGAGACCAACTTCGTGACCGGCACCGACGAGCACGGCGAAAAAATAGCGCGTGCAGCAAAGAATGCCGGTCAGGAACCCCAGGCCTTTGTCGATTATGTCTCAGAGCAGCTTTTCCAGCCTGCCTATAAGCGCCTGCTGATCAGCTACGACGACTATATTCGCACCACCTCGGAGCGCCACAAACGCTATGTGCAAGAAATACTGCGCAAGGTTTACGAGGCCGGCGATATCTACTATGCCGAGTACGAAGGGCTTTACTCGGTGGGCTCGGAACGCTTCGTAACCGAGAAAGAGCTGGTAAACGGCATCCTGCCCGGCGACTCGGAGCCGCCCATCCTGCGCAAAGAAGCCAACTACTTCTTTCGCATGGAGAAATACCGCCCCTGGCTGGTGGAGTACCTGCACGAGCACCCCGAGCTGATCCAGCCCCAAGCCTACCGCAACGAGGTGCTGGAGATTCTCAAGGAGCCCATCGGCGACCTGTCCATCTCCCGTCCCAAAGACCGCGTACCCTGGGGCATCCCCATTCCCTGGGACGAACACCACGTGACCTATGTGTGGTTCGATGCCCTTCTGGCCTACGCTTCCTCGCTGGCGAGCCGGGGCCTTTTTGAAAAATTCTGGCCCCATGCCTGGCACGTGATCGGCAAGGACATCCTCAAACCCCACGCCATCTTCTGGCCGACCATGCTCAAAAGTGCGGGTCTGCCCATTTACAAGCGCCTGGTGGTGCATGGACACATCCTGGCCATGGATGGGCGCAAGATGGGCAAGAGCCTGGGCAACGCCATTGACCCGCTGGCCCTGCTGGACAAGTTCGGGGTGGATGCGGTGCACTATGCGCTGCTGCGCGATACCACCCTGGGCTCGGATAGCCCCTTCGGGGAGGAAGTGGTGGTACAGCGCCTTAACAGCGACCTGGCCAACGACCTGGGCAACCTGCTTTCGCGGGTACGAACCATGCTGCTGAAGTACTGTGGGGGGGTGATCCCCGCCCCCTCTGCGTCCGATTCTGAAATTGCCAAAGCCGGCGTGGCCCTGGCCGAAAAAGTGCGCAAGGAGGTGGACGCCCTGCGGATTCACCTGGCTTTAGAGGAGGTTCTCCAGTATGTGCGGAGCCTCAACAAGTTCGTCAACGACGCCAAACCCTGGGAACTGGCCCGCGACGAGCGCCGCAAGAAAGAACTAGAAGATGCGCTCTACACGGCAGTGGAGGGGTTACGCATTGCCAGTGTGTTACTGGAGCCGGCACTCCCGACCAAGGCCCGGGAATTGCGGGTAGCCCTGGGGCTCGGCGATTACACCATTGCCCAGACCGAAACCTGGGGGCTTTCACCAGCGGGTACTCAGATTCCGCAGGAAGCGCCCATCCTTTTCCCCAAGCTCGAGGTAGGGGCGCCCAAAGCCGAAGGCTCCAAGTCGAAAGCCGCATCTTCCTCCGAACAGCAAGCTGCCAACGGGCAGATCGGTATAGATGAGTTTGCTAAGGTGGACTTCCGGGTAGCCGAGGTCATCAAGGCCGAAAAACACCCCAAGGCCGATAAGCTGCTGGTGCTAACCCTGAATGTGGGCGACCACACCCGCCAGGTGGTTTCGGGCATTGCCCAGTACTACACCCCCGAGAGCCTGGTGGGCAAAAAACTGGTGCTGGTGGCCAACTTGAAACCGGCTGTTTTGCGTGGGGTGGAGTCGCAGGGCATGATTCTGGCTGGCGAAGACGCCGAGGGTAAAATTGTGGTGGTGAGCCCGGAACAAGACCTGCCACCGGGGGCTAAGGTACGCTGAAAAAGCCGATAGTCGATGGTTTATAGCCGATGGTGGAAACATGTCTGGTTATGGACTGTTGACCATCGCCCACTGATCGTTATTGCGCACTTTCCAGGTCGGGCCGCAAGCGCACCGCCTCGCGTAAATACACGTGCTTGACCTGTTTTTGGGGGATCTCGGTGTTCCAGAGCATCATGACCCGAATCACCCTGGGCAAAGCACCCGGCACCGGAATTTCACGGGAATTGATGAGCGGAACCATCTGCATCCCGAGCTGCCGGGCGGCCTCGGCAGGGAAAGCGGCCCGTAGGTCGTCGGTCAGGGTGAAGAACATGGCCCCGATGGTGTCGAAATCGGTGATCTGGTTTACCTCGAGCATCTTTTGCAGTAGTTCCCGCGTAGCGCCCAGAATTGCCTCACGGGTATCCTCGTCTACTGTTATGGCACCTCGAACCCCTCGCATCATCGTGTGCGCGATTTTATCCCAGCTTGCCCTTCCCGCCTAGACCTGCTATAGTGCATGAGTTGACAGCACGGCAAAATCCGTGCTCAGGAGAGTCTATGAAAGAGAAAATTCACCCCAAGCTGGTGCCTTGCAAAATCATCTGCAACGGCGAAGTGATCATGCAAACCTATAGTACCAAGCCCGAGATCCATGTCGAGGTATGGAGCGGTAACCACCCCTTCTGGACCGGACAGCAGCGTTTTGTGGACACCGAAGGTCGGGTTGAGAAGTTCCAAAAGAAGTTTGCTGGCACCTACGGCAAGAAAGCCGCAAAGAAGCAATAATCGCCCCTGCGGTCTGCCAGGCGGGCAGTCGCTCGCCTGTTTTTTTTAGAGCACCCCCTCCCTGTCGTTCGGTGAAAACGCGTCGCCCTTTCCGGAGCGAATCTAGTATCAGACCACCAGCCACTGCTGCCGCCACTCTTCCACCCACTCGCTGTAGTAGCCGGCCATGAAGGTTTGGGAAGGGTCTTCAGCTCCGGGGAAGGGGTAGCTTTGGGGCTCGAGGTCGCACACCCACTCGGCGCGGGGGTCGAGGGTGTAGACCCCGCCGCAGCTTTGCACGCTGTCCTTCCAGCCCAGAGCCCGGCGTAGTTTTTCGATTGTTTCCCAGAGTGCTTTGCGGGGGTTTTTGTTGGCAGGGTCGCTCAGGCGGTCTAGGAGCAACTCCAGGCTGGCCTTGTTGCCGTTTACCAGCAAAAACACCAGTAGCTCACCCGCCTTGCTTATGGCGGCAATGGGTACCCGGCGGCCATTTACCCGCACCTCGAGCCGCCCAAAAGGCTGTACCTCCACCCGGTAAGGCGTTGGCTGGATGTCTAGCCCCACTTGCTTTGCCAGCGCCGGAAAGCAGAGCAGTTCCTCTCGCACCCACAAGCTTTGTGGACTTAGGCCGGTCAGGATGGTTCGGGCTTGATGCTCGCAGCCCTGGAGCCGGCTCAGCTCGGCCTCTACTACCCTAAGCACCATCTGGCCGCGTTCGCCCAGCTTTCCCGCTTGCAACAGACCACTGAGGCGCGGGAGACTCTCCGCAACACTTTTTTGCTCGCCCAGCATCAGTCGAACAGCAGCCAGGTCGGCCTCGAGCCATTCCTCGGGCTTGAGTTCCCAAGCCTGAATTAGTTTGGAAAAGGCTTGCTCCACATGCCCCATCAGGCGCAGGGTGTGCCCCCAGCCCCACAGCGCCAAGAGCCGATCCTGGGTATCGCCAGCTTCCTTGAAGGCACGCTGGTAGCTGTGCAGCGCACGTTCCCATTCCCCCAAGCTACGTCGCACAGCGCCCAGGCCCACCAGGGCCCGGGCCCGAAACTCTCTGGCGGCCTCCTTGCGACTAACCCTATAGGCTTCCAGCAGGTGCTGCTCGGCCTTGTGGGGTTGGTCGTGGAGAAGAGCAGAGCCCAGGCTGTGGTGGGCCCAGGCCAGGTAGTAGGGGTCACGCTCGAGGTAAGCCAGAGCTTCGGCCCAAGAAACCAGGGCCGCGGGTCGCTGCCCTCGGTGGTTCAGGAACCATCCCCGGTCTAGCAGCATGCGCCCCAGAGCGGTGCCTTGCAGGTGGGCCCGCGAGCCGTCGAAAACCTCGAGCCAGCCAGGGTCTCCTGTCCAGAACAGTGCCTCGCCCTTGCTCCGATAGAAGATGCTCCAGTCCATATCGGTGGCCGGAGTAGCGTTTTCTAAGGTTTGCAAGGCCTCTTGGTAGCACCCCAGCCGAACCAGGGCCCAAGCCTGATATACCCAAAGAGCGGCTTCTGGGGAGTGATTGGAAAAAAATTGCAGGATTTCATCGGGCCGACGGGCACGGCAAAGGGTTTGAACATAGAGCCGCGCCGCGGTGGGGTTGTGGTTATAGGCCAACGGCAGGCGTCGCAATCGCTCCAGCAAATCCAAAGCCTGCTGGTAGGTCTGACACTGTTCAAAAACGTTATTTAAGAGCTGCAAGGCGGGCTGATCGTGCCCAGCCTCGAGCATGGCTTCCAAGCCTAACCAAAACTCTTTGGATAGCGGCCTAGACACCTCGATATCTTACCGCTCCGATGCAGCCAAGGAAGCAAAAAATGCCCCTGGCCCCTACCCTCCGCTACCCAGCTTGGGCTGGTCACCGTCAGCAAAGGGGCTGGGTTGAACCGGCTTTGCTGCCAGTGGTGCTGTCACAAGCAACAAAAGCAGCAAAACCATAGCTCCAACCCAAGAGATTTGCTTAAAGCCGATAGCCTCGATGCCGGGGTTATGAAGTTTCTTTTTCATACCCCCAGCCTTGGGCCGAGGCCTGCACGGTTTGTGCAGGGTGGTGTAACCTATGCCCTAAGAATCTGCGCGAACCCCAAGCAAGCACCAAAACCCAGGGGGGTTCGCGCAAGCCGAGAAATCGGCTAGGGGACATTGAAAACTCGTTTTTTCTTCACCTTCCCCCACCCTGCGTCGGAGGCCTTTTTGCGGGGGTTCGCGCAAACGGCCCCTTGAACCCTGTCCAGCACGCACGCTAGAATGAGGCCGTTGCACTCGGGCGAAAGCTCGAGTGAGGATTGAAACCTTATCTACCCACTCACTCAGCAACAGATGGTAATGGTTGCACTCGGGCGAAAGCTCGAGTGAGGATTGAAACCAATGTCGAGTGTGATGGTTACCTCTCCAAGCTCGTTGCACTCGGGCGAAAGCTCGAGTGAGGATTGAAACATGCGGGCACGGACTGGCGGGCTCTGGTCACACTGGTTGCACTCGGGCGAAAGCTCGAGTGAGGATTGAAACCTTAGACAGATAAGCTACAGCCCCATCTCGGGAGCGAGTTGCACTCGGGCGAAAGCTCGAGTGAGGATTGAAACACCGGCGTGACCCTCTGCTGAGTCACGCCTATGACAGTTGCACTCGGGCGAAAGCTCGAGTGAGGATTGAAACCTTTCCAACCCCGAGACAGCAGCGTCAAGGCCGCCCGTTGCACTCGGGCGAAAGCTCGAGTGAGGATTGAAACCGAAGTGCGGGGGTGGCGGTATGCCTAATCCCCACGTTGCACTCGGGCGAAAGCTCGAGTGAGGATTGAAACGTTCTAGCGCCAGTGCTAGTGCGCCAGTAGGGCTAGGTTGCACTCGGGCGAAAGCTCGAGTGAGGATTGAAACGAGGTGCTCCGGGAGCTTCCCGGCCTGGACCTGAGCGTTGCACTCGGGCGAAAGCTCGAGTGAGGATTGAAACCGGGGTAACGGTGTCTCTTTTCCCCGCCACAGCGTGTTGCACTCGGGCGAAAGCTCGAGTGAGGATTGAAACTTGAAAAGCTTGGAAGAAGCCCTCAACGAACTTGCGTTGCACTCGGGCGAAAGCTCGAGTGAGGATTGAAACACGATCTCGTTGGGGCTCAGGAGGGTGGCCACGCGTTGCACTCGGGCGAAAGCTCGAGTGAGGATTGAAACATTTTCGTTTTCATCGTCTACGTGTAGCTCCTGCGTTGCACTCGGGCGAAAGCTCGAGTGAGGATTGAAACGAGCCAGCACCGCTTGCCCGCTCCGGGTTCGCGCGTTGCACTCGGGCGAAAGCTCGAGTGAGGATTGAAACTCGGCTCGGCAGTGGCCACAGCCACAGCGGTGCTGGGTTGCACTCGGGCGAAAGCTCGAGTGAGGATTGAAACTTGATGTTGGCGCACCTCTATGCCCTAACCAGGCGTGTTGCACTCGGGCGAAAGCTCGAGTGAGGATTGAAACATCGGGGGGCAATGTTCGCACGGCGTCATTGTGTTGCACTCGGGCGAAAGCTCGAGTGAGGATTGAAACTTCGTGGTCGCGCTCAGCCAACATCCTGAGCGTGGGTTGCACTCGGGCGAAAGCTCGAGTGAGGATTGAAACGCCGCCCATGAGCACATAATCGAGCACAGGGTGCGTTGCACTCGCGCGAAAGCTCGAGTGAGGATTGAAACTCATTGACGAAGCTGAAATGCACATGCCCACCCAGGGTTGCACTCGCGCGAAAGCTCGAGTGAGGATTGAAACCTCCGCACCTGGAAAATCCCCAACATCCCATGTTGCACTCGCGCGAAAGCTCGAGTGAGGATTGAAACGTCTACTTTGAAGCCTGCCCAAGCACGCTTGTTGAGTTGCACTCGCGCGAAAGCTCGAGTGAGGATTGAAACCCAGAGGCTGGCTGGGCCTCTATCAGGCGCAGGAGGTTGCACTCGGGCGAAAGCTCGAGTGAGGATTGAAACCCTCGTTCGGAACCTGGCTTGCGCCGCCGAATCCGGTTGCACTCGGGCGAAAGCTCGAGTGAGGATTGAAACGCCGCCATGTTCGAGGATTCGGTACACGTCGAAGGCGTTGCACTCGGGCGAAAGCTCGAGTGAGGATTGAAACTCACTCAGGACTACAAGTCCTACCGCTGACGCCTGCGTTGCACTCGGGCGAAAGCTCGAGTGAGGATTGAAACGATGTATTCGCCCACCCGCTTGTTGAAAAAGATTGCGTTGCACTCGGGCGAAAGCTCGAGTGAGGATTGAAACCAGCGGATCTTCTTCTCGCCATCCTTTTCGTACTGTTGCACTCGGGCGAAAGCTCGAGCACACAAAAAGTAACGCTTGTGGGCTAGGGAGGGGAACCCACAAGCGCTTCTTTACCCCCACTAGGTGGGTTGACTCATTTCTACAGCATGTAAATGCTGTTGAATAGGGAAAAAAGTCCTGCTTAGGGCTTTTGTAGCGTCTGGGCCAGGGCTAACTGCCCCAGGGCTATTCCACCATCGCCCGGTGGTACCGCTCGATTCCAGCAGACCTCTAGACCCTGCGCCTGTAGTCCTGCCAAGGCTAGGCCGTGAAGCAGGCGATTTTGCCACACCCCCCCTGAAAGAACAACGGTGGAGTAAACATAGCGCTTGCGCAAGGTACGCGCGGCGTCTACTACGGAGGTGGCCAAAGCAGCGTGAAACTGCCAGGCAACCTGTTCTTTTGGAGCACCTTTCTTCAGATCAAGGAGGAGGCCCTCGAGCAAGGGTCGATAGTCCCACTCGAGCAACTCTTCTTGCAAAAGCGGAAGCGAAAAACGGTACTTTGAAGGGGCTGGGCAAGTGCGGGCCAGTTTTTCTAACCACATGGCGGCCTGCCCCTCGAAATCTTGCCGGGTATGGAAGCCCAGCAAAGCGGCTGCCGTATCGAACAAACGTCCCATGCTGCTGGTGAGGGGAATGGGCAGCCTGGAACGTAGCAAACTTTTTCCTTGTTGTACGGCTTGTTCCGGTAGCAGGGTCTCCCAGCCCGAAAGATCCCTTAAAAAACCTACTGCGGCCTGGGGCGGGAATGTGGCTGCAGCGTCACCGCCCGGCAGGGGGGCGTAGTGCAGATGGGCCACCCGCTTGAAGCCCTGGTTCAAAGAGCCATAAAGTACCTCCCCACCCCAGATGGCCCCATCCAGGCCCAGTCCGGCGCCATCGAAGGCAAAGCCCAGCACTGTTTCGTCCCAACGCTGGTGCTCGGCCAGCACCGAGGCGATGTGGGCCTGGTGGTGCTGCACGGCTTGCTTGGGGCCGGGGAGTTCTGCGGCGTACTGGGTAGAGGGGTAGTCGGGGTGCAGATCGTGCACAACCAGGGCTTGCTCCAGGCTCACCTGGAACATCTGCGTTAGATCTCGGACGGTTTGCTGGAAGGCCAGGCGGGCTTCCAGTTCATCCAGGTCGCCGATGTGCTGGCTCACGAATACCTGGCCCCCGCTGCACAGAGCAATGGCGTTTTTGAGCTGGGCTCCCAGGGCCAGGATGGGTCGTTGAAAACGCTCCGAACGCAGAATGGGGGCGGGGGCAAAGCCTCGAGCCCGGCGCAAAAGCATGGGCTTGCCATCGGCCAGCGCTGCAATGGAGTCGTCTACCCGGCGGGCGATGGGCCGCTCGCCCACCAGGAAAAAATCGGCCAGGCCCTCTAGAAAACGCAAGTCTTCGTCGCGGTAGACCATGGGTTCGCCCGAGCGGTTGGCGCTGGTCATGACCAGTAGGGGAGGGGCACCCTCGGCAAAGAGCAGGTGCTGTAGGGGGGTGTAGGGCAGCATAAGGCCCAGGTCGGGGCTGCCGGGCGCGAGGGCTTCGGGTAGGGGAACCGGGCCCTTGGGGAGTAGTACTATGGGGCGCTCGAGGCTCTTCAGCAGGTGCAAAGCCGCCTCGTCTAACAAGACATGGCCGCGCAGGGCTTCGGTGTCCTTTGCCATGAGCGCGAATGGCTTGGCGCGGCGCTTTTTGCGGGTTCTCAGTGTCTCGACTGCTTGTGGGTTGGTTGCGTCACAGGCCAGGTGGTAGCCCCCCAGCCCTTTGATGGCCAGAATCTGGCCCTCGCGCAGGAGCCGTGCGGCTTCTGCAATGGCCGGGTGTCTGGACGCAATGGGTTCCATCCTGGCGTTCCGCAGATGCACCTGCGGGCCACACACCGGGCAGGCGATGGGCTGGGCGTGAAAGCGGCGATTGGTGGGGTCGTGGTACTCGGCGGCGCAGTCCGGGCACATCTCAAAAGCCCGCATGGTGGTGTGGGGGCGGTCGTAGGGCAGTTGCTGGATGATGCTGTAACGCGGGCCGCAGTTGGTGCAGTTGATGTAAGGGTACAGGTAACGGCGATTTGCGGGGTCGAACAGCTCCTGCAAGCAATCTTCACAGAGGGTCAGGTCGGGGGAGATGAGGGTGGTGATGGGCCCGCTGGCTGCACTCTGAATAATGGTGAAGCCGGGGGGCAAGCCGCCCGAACGTCGCTCAACAAGGTCAATGCGCTCGATCCGGGCAGCAGGTGGGGCCTGTTCGCGCAGGGCTTGCACAAAACTCGATAAGACCTCGGGCGTGGCCGAAGCCTCGATGAGCACCCCCTCGAGGTCGTTGCGTACCCAGCCCGAAAGCCCCAGCGCCTGGGCCAGCCGAAACACAAAGGGGCGAAAACCCACGCCCTGCACCACCCCGCGCACCCGCAGGCGCAGCGTTTGCAGGTGGGGTTGGTCGAGGGGGTCTGGCACTGTTGCTACTCCTGAACTAGGGCAAGCGAAGCTTCGTTGCTAGTTTACGCCGGGCTCGAGGGGGTTCCAACTCTTCCAGCTCTCTGGGGGTGCATTCCCAAAGCGAAGCAAAGCCAGCCTGCGAACATCTGCTTGGATGCCCCGGTCTTGTCAGAATAAAAGCGGACGATAAACTAAAGAGCGGGTCTGCCGGGATGGCGGAATGGTAGACGCTACGGACTTAAAATCCGTTGCCCGCAAGGGCGTGTGGGTTCGAGTCCCATTCCCGGCACCATGCTCAGAACACCAATATTTAAGGTTGTGCCTGGTTCAAACTTTTGGGCCTGCTTGCAGGATGTTTGCATTTGCCTCTCCCAGCAGCACCTCGAGCCCTCCCCGCCACCTCGAACCAATGGTATCTGCCCGCGAGCGGGCCGATCGCTAGCAGGTGTGGGTCGAGGTCAGCACACCAGCACGGCAAGTTTATGGTGGTGTTGCACGCGCTCATCTGGCGGCTGCTGCACGACCCTACACGCCGTCATGCGTATGTGACCTACGCCGCCCAGTTCGCCCGCGACCAGATGTACTGGGCGGCCTTGCTGGCGCACCAGGTGGAGCTCACGCCCAAGAGTGAGTCTCTGGAGCGCTGGTACACGGGGCAGGGGGGCGGGGTGGTGGCTACCGCTATCGGCGGGCCCTCACCGGCTACGCCGTGGGCGGGGTGCTGGTGGTGGACGACTACGTGAAAAACTGTCAGGAGGCGGAATCGACAACGTGCCGCGAGCGCACCTGGGCCTGGTTCGCGTGAACCGACCTGACCCGCGTTCACCCCGGCTCGTCGCGCTTCGACCACCGCCGCATGGACGGGGCGACGGTGCCCATCGGGGAGCCCTTCCTCACTCCGGCAGGCTCGAGGCTGCGTTATCCCGGTGACCGCAGCCTGGGGGCTCCGGCGGGGGAGGTGGTGAACTGCCGGTGTACGGTGGTGAGGATGGTGCTCGTGGGTACGCTGAAGGGCGTGGAACAGGAGCAAATTCAAATTGGCGTGCACGTTCTCGCCTCCAGCAGCGTGTTGTCACGTAGCAAGACCAAACAGGTATTCCGCGCCATCAACACCGCAGGGCTGGAAGGGTTTTTGCGAGAACACCCTCTGGCTCGGTTGGATGTGGTAAGGGTCCAGGTAGTAGGGGGCCGCCAAATTAACGGGGAGTATGACGAGCAGACGCAGGAGTTGTGGATCAATGCGCGCAGGAGCGAACGGACCTTTGCCCAGCCGTTCAAATTGGGGGCAACTCCCACCGTATCCGCTTTGGCCCCTACCCTTTTAGCGGCCATCCAACGCAGCTTGATCCATGAACTAGCACACCACGTGTTCAGCCGAAAAATCTTCGCCACCCCACTTGAAGGCGCTGTTATAGAAGCTGCTAAACTGGGCACACCGCTCACGTTCCGCGCCTCGGTGGGCACCAAGGAGTATTTCGCGGAGTGTTTCGCGGCATATACCTACGAACGTGACCTGCTCCAAAGGCATGACCCTGTTGGCTATGCTATGATCAGAAAGGTACGAGAGGAGTTGGGTTTACCATGACCCTTGCCCATAACCGCCCACGCCCCCAAAAGGCCGACTTCGAGCGGCTCAAAAAGCTTTACCTTGAGGTAGAGGAGCTTCGTGCTGCGGGCAGGTGGGACCGGGCGGCGTTTGACCGGTTGTGGCCTCAATTCCTGGAGGCGGTGGGGGACGAGGGGGACGAGCTCGAGCCCCTGCTGGTGCATTCGCCCCGTGAGTGGTACGGCGAGTACGTTCGGGTCGAACGGGGTCCCGAACTCGAGCGCCTGTAAGCGCCTTAACCCAAGACCGCCATGTCGGAGAGCTTCGAGGAATGGAAAGTCGCTGCGCCCCAGGAGCATTACCAATACCTGGTGCGACTGGGCTTTTCCGAGGCCGAGGCCGGGGCCATTAGATGACGACTTTGAGCCGATTGCTCAGGCGCTCGAGCGTATTTTTGAGGAGCGAGGATGGCTAAGACGCAAGTAAAGGCCACTTGGGACCCGAAGCGGGTCTTCGACGCCGCTGACCCCGATCTCACCGAGGAAGAAGCCGTTGCGGTTTTGGTGGAGGTGTTCGGTTACTCCGAAGGGGCAGCTTGGCAGGAAGTAAGTCGGGCTCGGGGCGGGAAGACCAAGCCTGAGCTGGCATCGCCTAAAAAACGTATCGCCCGGATGATTTAATGGGCTGAGGTTGGGATGGTTGAGGTCCCTAAGCTAGATCTTTCTGCGTTTGAATTTGAAGACGGAGTGGATTACCTCGTCGAAGAACTCGAGGTGCCGGAAAGCGTGGCCCGTCAGATGATGGCTGCCGCCAAAGGTGAACTCGAGTCGTTTGCCCAAACGCACAGTTTGATGAGCAGGCCCACAAAATGATGGGTGTGAGGGACTGACATGGCTGCTACGCTAACAAAAATCGATTGGGTTCGGATGCGCCAGCTTGCCGCAGAGGTCGAGCAGTTAAAGACCTTGGGTAGATGGACGCTAGCCGAGTACCGTCGGATCAACCGTGAGGCTGTGGCCGCAGGTGGCGACGCTCCCGGTGCTCGTGACTGGCTGCTGCAAGAAGCTGACCCTGGGTGTGTCCTGGATTTAGGCAACTAGGCTGCAGTAGGGAAAGCGCCGTGTCGGACGGCGTGGAAAGGTGTGACGGGGCTGTAGGAGAAGAACCGCGAACGGACCAGGGCCTTAGCGCTCGCTCCGG
>NZ_QWKY01000033.1 GCF_003574035.1 Meiothermus hypogaeus
AAGAAGTCCTTGCCGCCTGGAAAGCTCGTTGGGATCTGGAGCGGGTGCATCGCCTGCTCAAACAGAACCTGGGTTTATCCAAATGCCTCTCTCGTTCCTATGCTACTCAACTCAAACATGCTGACCTGGCCATCGAGGCCCTACACCTTATTCGACAGCAAAAACAACTACATCCAGATCTTTCTTGGCGGACAGCACAGCACAATGCCGCAAAAATCCTCAAATCCCAGCTACTGACCGTACTCCCTGCCCTTTCAGTCTGACTTTATGCCCTTTTTTTACTACTTTTCACTACAGTTCAATCTCTTGTTAGTATTTTCAGACGAGGTCTGGGTCATAGAACAGAAGTGAGTTGGATAAGGATATCGTTATTTTCGTACCTTACATGAAGTATGGGTAAAGTGCAGTGCAAAACCCACACAAATACTGAGCGCACTTCCTAATCATTGCTGGGAAGCCACTCCAGAAGCGTTGGGTTGCATCTTGCTTGGCAAACTTGTGCAATGGTCTATACTTATCTACGCTGTTTGGATACTACCTGGGCGCCAAGTATGCGAATTCTTTTAACTGGATATGGTTGTAGCCCAGATCATGGGTCGGAAGAAGCAGTTACTTGGGGCTGGGCTCTGGCATTGTCACGTCACTGCGAGGTGTGGGTCATTACCTATCCCCGTTATCGCAGCAACATCGAGCGTTATCTAGAAGCCAACCCAAATCCCAATTTGCATTTTTACTATGCCTCTCCCCCCAAGGCGATCGACCCCTGGAATCCAGAAAAAGGTACTGGCAACATTCGGCTACATTACTTGCTCTGGCTAGGCGAGATGTTCAAGGTAGCCAAAAAACTTCACCGCGAGGTGGGTTTTGATCTGAGCCACTTCGTTAGCTGGAATACTGTTAGCGCCCCCCCTCCACTGTGGAAACTGCCCATTCCTTTCATTTGGGGTTCGGTGGGTGGCGGTCAGATGGCCCCCTTTGCCTACCGCAGGTATTTCACAACAAATGCCTGGGAAGAAGCCCTGCGCAGTTTGCGGGTGTTGGCCTTACCACTGCTCCCTCCTGTACGCCAGGCGGTTCGGCGTACTTCGCTCATCCTGGCGACCAATGCAGAAACCCAAAGCCTCCTGCGCCGGGCTGGAGCACGGCAAATCGAAATGTTCAACGTCTCTGGACTACCGGATAGCTACGTGCCTTCTGAACCCCCGGCCCACCCCCCCCAACCCACCATGACCCTGTTGTGGGCAGGACGGCTGGAATCCATGAAGGCCCCTCTGCTGATGCTTCAGATTATGCAGCAGGTGGCCGATCTTCCGGTGCGCCTGTTGGTTGCTGGCGACGGCCCTCTGCGTCCGATGTGTGAAGCCAAAGCCAAAGAGTTTGGCATAGAGCACAAGGTGCAGTTTTTGGGTCGGGTCAACTGGCACCAAATGAAGGAACTATACCGCAGTGTAGATGCCTTTCTTTTTACGAGTCTGCGGGATTCTTTTGGCAGTGTGAACCTCGAGGCCATGTCTCAGGCTCTGCCGCTTATAGCTTTTGATCACCAGGGGGTGGGATATTTTGTGCCCCCAGAAGCTGCCATCAAGATTCCGGTCACCACCCCTGAAAAAGACATTCGGGCTTTTGCAGAGGGCATTCGAAAGCTTTACCACAACCCCGAACTACGCCAGCGCATGGGGCGTGTGGCCTGGGAATATGCGCGTTCGGAGATGGAAAGCGTGCGTACCCTGCGCATGCTCGAGCTTTATCGAAAAGTGCTAAAGTCCAAATCCCTGCAAAGTCCCCAAGAGGCATCACAGCAAGCGGTCTAGGACGGTTTGCGGATTGATTCGAGGTAAATGGGGATAGCAAACCCAGGTTAGCCGCATAGCAGCTATGGCCCAATGGCCACCCCCTCGCCTCCCAGGTGATGTTAGCGCACACCCCACCCCAAGGTTATTTCCTGCAACCGCCCTATCGTGACCTTCACAGACGTTGCCGCCCGCGAAAACGAGAATGCGTCTGCGCCCAGACGCATGTTACGCACCCAGGCGTGGGGCGGGCCCGGCCCACGAGTGCTTGGGTTTCAAGTTTCCGGGGGCAACTATTCTGTCTCGGATAGAGGATTCTTGATTCTCGAGAAACTCACTTTATGTGAGGAGCGCTCTAAGCATGATAATTCGCCACACACTGCCTGCTCCTTGGGGGTATGTGTACACTGTTATGCGGCATGAATGCTTTTTCTCTATGCAGCAATCAACAGGAGACTTCATGGGCAAGCGGGTAGTGCTGGCCTTCGGAACCCGCCCCGAGGCCATCAAGATGGCCCCGGTGATCTTTGCCATGCGCAAGCAGGTTGGGATCAAGACCATCGTGCTTTCGACCGGGCAACACCGCACGCAGCTCGAGGACGCCTTGCGGGTTTTTGATATTGTGCCCGACGCAGATTTGCAGGTGATGACCGACCGCCAGACCCTTCCGGCCCTGATGGGGCGCATCGTGCCGGCCGCCGCAGACAAACTCAAGGAGCTTCGCGCCGATTACGTCATGGTACACGGCGATACCCTGACCACCTTCGCTGTAACGCTGGCGGCTTTTTTTGAACAAATCCCGGTAGCGCACGTAGAGGCGGGCCTGCGTAGCTTCAACATGCTAGAACCCTTCCCCGAAGAGGCCAACCGCCGCCTGACCGACGTACTCACCGACCTGGACCTTCCCCCTACCCAAACCTCCAAAGCAAACCTCTTGCGCGAGGGCAAACCTGCACAAAACATCATCGTGACCGGCCAAACCGAGGTAGACGCGGTACTTTATGCCAGCGCGCGCGGCACCCCCCCACCCCTCCCCGAAGGCAAGCGCATCGTGGGCGTGACCATGCACCGACGCGAGAACCTGCCTTTGATGCGCGGACTGGCCGAAGCCCTGGCTAAGGTTGCTCGAGCCCACCCCGAGTGTCATTTCGTGTATCCGGTGCACCTGAACCCAGCGGTGCGGGAGGCCGTGTATCCGGTGCTGGGAAATCTTCCCAACTTCGATCTGCTCGAGCCCCTGGAGTTTGGGGCCATGGCCGGCTTGATGAAACGCTCCACCCTGCTGGTGACCGACTCCGGGGGCGTACAGGAGAGCGGGGCTACGCTGGGGGTACCGGTGGTGGTGCTGCGCAACGTCACCGAGCGACCCGAGGGGCTGGCGGTGGGGGCCCTGAAGCTGGCCGGCACCGACCCCGAACAGGTCTTTACCACCATTGACACCCTGCTCTCGGATGAGACGGCCCTTCAGGCTATGCGCAATCGACCCAACCCTTATGGCGACGGCAGAGCCGCCGAGCGCTGCGCCCAGGGAGTGGCCTGGCGCCTGGGGCTGGGAGAGCGTCCGGCAGATTGGCAAGGTCCAGCCTGGCCATAGGGAACAAGGAAGCAAAAGTCCAAAAGTCTAAGCCTATGAACAATCCCAAAGTATGCATCCAGACCGATCTGGGCGAGATTCTGCTCGAGCTCTTCCCCGCCCAGGCCCCCATCACCGTGGCCAACTTCCTGCGCTACGTAGATGAAAACCGCTACCAGGGGGCTACTTTCTACCGCACCGTGCGCCTGGATAACCAGCCCCAGAGCCCAGTCAAGATTGAGGTGATTCAGGGAGGGCTCGGCATGGGCCACCATTCAGCCAAGCTGCCCCCCATCCCGCTGGAGACTACCGACCTAACGGGCCTGCGTCATCTGGATGGCACCGTTTCGATGGCCCGCCTCGAGCCAGACTCGGCCCAGTCGGAGTTTTTTATCTGCATCGGCGACCAGCCCGAACTGGACTATGGCGGCAAGCGCAACCCGGATGGGCAAGGTTTTGCTGCTTTTGGACGAGTGCTAGAAGGCATGGAGGTTGTCCAGCAGATTCATCAGCTACCCGCCGGGGGAGATGTTCCGCCGGTGCAGGGCCAGTGGATCTTGCAACCAGTAAGGCTAATTTCTATAAAATGCGTATAATGTACATAGCATTGGCTTGACGAATTATGCAAACACTTGAAGGGTACTTTGTTAGCTTTGGAGCTGAAAAGATTTTTTATCGTGGCTGGCGGCCTGCCAAAGCCAAAGCAGTGCTGCAGGTAACACACGGATTCGGTGAACACAGCGGGCGCTATGAAGGCTTGGCCCAGTACCTGGGTTCTTTGGGTTACGCCGTGTATGCCCAAGACCTCAGAGGGCATGGCCGCTCAACGGGCCAGCGAGGGCACATTGAAAGCTGGCTTGATTATTGGTACGACCTGACCCTTTTTCGCAGTCAGTTGGAGGCCCTCGAGCCCAGATTACCCATCTTCTTATACGGCCACAGCATGGGTAGCCTGGTGGTGCTGGATTACCTGGTAAAACAACCGCCCGATCTGCGGGGGGCCATCGTAAGTGGGGTATTGCTTGAGCCTGGCCAACCCGCACAGCCGCTGCTCGTAGCTATTGCCCGGCTGCTCTCCCGCTTCTGGCCCCAAGCACCCCTCAGGCTCAACTTAGACATTAATGCCCTTTCCCGCGACAGCGCCACAGTTCAAGCCTACCGAAGCGACCCCCTGGTACATAACCGCGTGAGCGCCCGCTGGGGCACCGAGGTGCTGCAAACCATCGAAACGGTCAAGGCCCAGGTCAAGAGCATCCGCGACCCCCTGCTTATCCTGCACGGGGAAGCCGATGCCATCAACCGGGTGGAGGGGGCCCGCTGGCTTTTCAGAGAAGCCTCCACAACCGATAAGGAGCTTCGGGTTTACCCCGGAAGCTTCCACGAACCCCACAACGATCTAAACAAAGGCCAGGTCTTGCAAGACATCGCCGAGTGGCTCGAGCGGCACCTCTAGCGATTTAGGTTAGTCTTCCTGCCTATCGTTCCGCATTCAAGCACCTGGAGCCGCTTGTCCCCGTATGTGCACCGCCCCTTTGCAGTGCCAGATTCCTCGTCGTTTTCTGGGTGCCTCTGAACTCGACAGGAAGTCATACCGGATTCCAAAAGACAGTTTACAAAACCAAAAACACCAGAGGCTGTCTTTTTGAATCCTAGAGCATACCCCTCCCTGACGGTCGGCGAAAAAAGCCTCACCCTTCCAAGGGGCGGTATCGCCCTCCGCTACGCGGATAACTTCGGTCGGGTTAGTTCGTCACCAAAGGGTGACGAACTAACCGAATCTGGCATCAAGGGGCACAGGATACCGGGGCCAATTTGGGGTGCGCCAGTAACTTTGTAGCCCGCCCCAGCGAATTGCACAAACCCGCCTGCATTGTGCTTAGCCATCTGCACCGGCATCGGGGTGGGACAAATGTACTCCTGGACGGTAATGGATTGGTAACGAGGGCTTTCTAGGGTTTAGACAGGAGGCTTTTATGGCTACTGCTCTTTCCACAAAGCCCAGAACCAGCTCGAGCCGCTCTAAAAAACGCTCTGCTCAAACCTCAATGCGCTTTGTACGGTGGTTCAAGGAAGTGGGCATTGATGAGGTGCCGCTGGTCGGGGGCAAGAACGCCTCGCTGGGCGAGATGGTGCGCGAACTGGGCAAGTTAGGGGTGCGGGTGCCGGATGGTTTTGCCGTTACCGCCGAGGGTTTCCACCACTTCCTCCAGGCCAATGGCCTGGGTGCGCCCATCCGCGAACAGTTGCGCGAAATGGATCCCCACAACCCCGACGACCTGGCCCGGCGCACCCGGCTGATCCGCAGCCTGATTCTGCGGGCCGCGCTGCCGGAAGACCTCGAGGGGGAAATCGTTCAGGCCTACCGCGAACTCTCGCGCCAGGCCAGGGTAGAAGACCTGATGGTAGCAGTACGTTCCAGCGCCACCGCCGAAGACCTGCCTACGGCCAGTTTTGCCGGGCAACACGAAAGTTATCTGGGCATCCAGGGCGAGGCCGAGCTCCTCGACGCAGTCAAGAAATGCTTTGCCAGCCTCTACACCGCCCGGGCTACCCGCTACCGGGTGGATATGGGCTTCCCCCACGAGAAGGTACTGCTCTCGGTGGGCGTGCAACGGCTGGTGCGTTCGGATCTGGCCTCCTCGGGCGTCATTTTTACCCTCGACACCGAAACCGGCTTTGACGGGGTGGTGATGCTGGAAGGGGTCTGGGGCCTGGGCGAGAACATCGTGCAGGGCAAATCTACCCCCGACCGCTTCTACGTGCATAAGGAAACCCTGGCCAAAGGCTACAAGCCCTTGCTCTGGAAAAAACTGGGGGCAAAGGAACTACGCCTGGTCTACGATACCGAACACCACAAGCTGCGCAACAACCCCGTATCCCCCACAGACCGCAACCAGTGGGTGCTTTCCAACGAAGAGGTGTTGAAGCTGGCCCATTGGGCAGTTTTGATTGAGCAGCATTACAGCCAAAAACGGGGCGCCCCCACCCCCATGGACATCGAGTGGGCCAAAGACGGTATCACCGGTGAGCTGTTTATTGTACAGGCCCGCCCCGAGACCGTTCACAGCCGCAAGGGTGCGACCATCAAAAGCTATACCCTCCTGGAAGAAGGCCAGGTACTGGTCGAAGGGCTGGCGGTGGGCGAGAAGATTGCCACCGGCCCGGCCAGGGTCATCCGTGACCCCAAAGCCATGAACCAGATCAAGCCCGGCGATGTGCTGGTTACGGTCACCACCAACCCCGACTGGGAACCCATCATGAAAATTGCTAGCGCCATCGTGACCGAGCGGGGCGGGCGCACTTCGCACGCGGCCATTGTGGCCCGTGAACTGGGCATTCCGGCCGTGGTGGGGGCCGCAGGGGCTACCAAAGCCTTGGCCAAGGGGGGCCCGGTCACGGTTTCGTGTGCACAGGGCGAGGTGGGGCGGGTCTACGAGGGCACCTTGAAGTTCACGGTGGATGAGTTCGACCCGTATCAGGTGGGTACCACCCGCACCCAGATCATGATGAACGTGGGCAACCCCGAACAGGCTTTCCGGCTGGCACTCCTGCCCAACGATGGGGTGGGTCTGGCCCGCATGGAATTCATCTTCGCCGACTGGGTGGGCATTCACCCCCTGGCGCTCTTACACCCCGAAAAGCTCTCCCCCAGGGTGCAGCGCGAGGTCGAGGTCAGGACGAACGGCTACCCCAGCGGGCGCGAATACTTCATCGACCGGCTGAGCCAGGGCATTGCGGTGCTGGCTGCGGCCTTCTACCCGAAGCCGGTAATCCTGCGCATGAGCGACTTCAAGACCAACGAGTACGCCAAGCTGCTGGGCGGCGAAGCCTTCGAGCCGGGCGAAGAGAACCCCATGCTGGGGTGGCGGGGGGCTAGCCGCTACTACCACCCCGACTACAAAGAGGGTTTCTTACTCGAGGTCGAGGCGGTTCGGCGGGTACGCGACGAGATGGGCCTTACAAACCTGGTGGTGATGATTCCCTTCTGTCGCACGGTGGAGGAAGGCCAGCGGGTTCTGGACACCATGAAAGAAGGAGGCCTGGAGCGCGGCAGAAACGGCCTGGAAGTCTATGTGATGGCCGAGATTCCTTCCAACGTGATCCTGGCCGAGGAGTTTAGCCAGATCTTCGACGGCTTCTCGATAGGCTCCAACGATCTAACCCAGCTGGTGCTGGGGGTGGACCGCGACTCTACCCAGGTGGCTGCCCTGTTCGACGAGCGCAACCCGGCGGTCAAGTGGGCCTGCGCCGAGCTAATCCGCAAAGCCCACAAACACGGGCGCAAGGTGGGCATTTGCGGACAGGCCCCCTCCGACTATCCCGAGTTTGCGGCCTTCCTGGTAGATGCAGGTATTGATTCCATCAGCCTCAACCCCGACTCGGTGGTACGCACCAAGCAGCGCATTGTGGAGACCGAGCAAAACCACAAGGGTCGCAAAGCTAAGGCATGAAGGAGGCCCTTATGAGACACGACCGCATCGTTTTTCTGGGAGAGCGCATCATCCAGGGCGACGAGATCGATTCGGATGAGTTTCCCGATGTGGAGACCTTTCGGCGCTGTGCGGCCCAGTGGGGCGGGCCCGAGAACGTCTTGGTTCTACGCAACGCCATTGTGAGCAACGGGGCCCTCGAGGAGAAGCTCGAGTACCTCCTGATCAACCGTACAGAGATCAGGGCCCTGGGCGTAGGGGGAATGAGGTTGAGCGGATTTGAGGCCATGAAGCCGTAGCGAGGCTGGAAAACATCCTCCTTTTACTGCCAGGAGCATCGGCTACGGAAGAGCAGTCTGCTGCCCGGCTCAGATTGGCCAATGGTGTGACAAGGTCATTTGGCCCAGGTGCTAAAAGCTACGCTAGTAGCAACGGAGGAACGCATGCAAAAGGGCCCGTTTGTACTGGAGCGCTCTGGGCTTCTTCAGCTATTGCAGGCCCTCAAAGCCAAGGGCTACCTGACCCTGGGCCCCACGGTGCGGGAAGGGGCGATCGTTTATGACCAGCTCAGCCGGCTCGAGGACCTTCCCATCGGCTATACCGACCATCAGGAGGGGGGCACCTACCGGCTGCGGCGGCGGGGCGACGAGGCGCTATTCGGCTACAACGTGGGGCCCCATAGCTGGAAGCGGTTTTTGCACCCGCCCATCCTGCGGTTATTTCGAGCGCGCAAAATCAATGGGGGTTTCGAATTCGAACACGAGGCCGAGGCCCTTCCCAATTACGCCTTCATCGGGGTGCGGGCCTGCGAGCTGCTGGCCATCCGGGTGCAAGACCAGGTTTTTCTGGGGGGGGCCTACCAGGATCCGCATTACAAAGCCCGGCGCGAGCGGGTGTTTATCGTGGCGGTGAACTGCACCCAGGCCGGCAATACCTGTTTTTGCGCCTCTGTGCAGAGCGGGCCCAAGGCCCAGGCTGGCTTCGACCTGGCCCTGACGGAGGTGCTGGAGGGCGACCGGCACTACTTTGTAGGGGAGGTGGGGAGCGAGCGGGGAGCCGAGGTCCTGGGTGAAATTCCCCATCGTGCAGCGCTTCCATCCGAGGTAGCCCAGGCCGAGGCCAAGGTGGCCCAGGCCACCCGCCAGATGGGCCGCAGCCTGGCGACCGAGGGGCTCAAGGAGATGTTGTACCAGAACCTCGAGCACCCCCGCTGGGAGCAGGTAGCGGCCCGCTGCCTCTCCTGCGGCAACTGCACCCAGGTCTGCCCTACCTGCTTCTGTACCAGCGTGGAAGACCACACCGACCTCTCGGGGGTTGCCGAGCGAACCCGCCGCTGGGACTCCTGCTTTACCGCCGACTTTTCGTATCTGCACGGGGGCAGCGTGCGGGTCTCGACCAAAGCCCGCTACCGCCAGTGGCTCACCCACAAGCTGGCCACCTGGCAAGACCAGTTTGGCATGCTGGGCTGTGTGGGCTGTGGCCGCTGTATCACCTGGTGCCCTGTTGGGATCGACCTGACCGAAGAAGTTGCAGCGATGCGAGGTGCCCATGTCTAAAGCTGGTCTCGAGCACTACCTGGGTGAGCACCCTTTCTTCCGGGGCATGCGCCCCAAGGACCTGGCCTGGCTGGCCGAGCTGGCCGAGCCGCTGGCCCTCGAGGTAGGCGACTATCTCTACCGCGAAGGCGACGAATCCAAAGACTTTTACCTGATTCAAGAGGGGCTGGTGCGCCTGGAAATCCATACCCCGGGGCGGGGCGAGCTGGTCATCCAGACCCTGGGGCCGGGGGAGGTGCTGGGCTGGTCGGTGATGCTGCCCGAGACCCGCAAGACCTTTGATGCCCGCATCTTCCAGGCCACCCGCCTGCTGGCCTTCGATGCCGCGGCGGTGCGAAAGCATTCGGAAGAAGACCACCACTTTGGCTATGAGCTGTGCAAACGGTTCTCGAGGGTCATCGGGGAGCGCTTGCAGGCCACAAGGCTTCGCCTACTGGACTTGTATGGTCAACCCCATTAGTTATACCCCTGGGCAAGACCCCATGCAGCCCCGCCCCTTCCGGGTGGTACGGGCGATACGCGAGACCGCCGATGTGGTGACGCTCGAGCTAGAAGCACAGTCTGGCCCCCCGCTCGCCTTCCAGCCAGGTCAGTTCACCATGCTCTATGTCTTCGGGGTGGGCGAGGTACCCATCTCCATCAGCGGGGATCCGCACAAACCCGCGCGCCTGGTGCAAACCATCCGGCGGGTGGGCTTGGTGACCGAGGCGCTGTGCAAACTGGGCAGAGGCGACGTGGTGGGGGTGCGAGGCCCCTTTGGCAGCCATTGGCCGCTGGAACAGGCCAGGGGAGGTGATGTGGTCATTGTGGCCGGCGGAATTGGCCTGCCCCCCTTACGTCCGGCGATTTACCACATCCTGCACCAGCGACAGGACTACGGGCGGGTCTATTTGCTGTATGGGGCGCGCACCCCTGCCGACCTGCTATTCCCTGAGGAACTCAAGCGCTGGCAGCACACCCTCGCCCATGCCCCCGGCGCCTCGCCGGTGCGGGTCACGGTAGACCGCGCCGAAGGGGGCTGGGATGGGGCGGTAGGGGTGGTCACGTCGCTCATACCGGTGCTACCCATAGACCCCTTGCGTACCACCGCCTTAATGGTCGGCCCCGAGGTGATGATGCGCTTTACCATCAGCGAGCTGCGCAAGCGGGGCATCCCCGAGGAAAACCTCTACCTCTCGATGGAGCGCAACATGAAGTGTGCGGTGGGCTTTTGTGGACACTGCCAGTATGGGCCGCACTTCATTTGCAAGGACGGGCCGGTGCTGGCCTTCCCCCGGGTGCGGGACTGGATCACGCGAAAGGAGGTCTAGGTGCCAAGCAAACAGCGCAAACCCACCCTGGCGGTCTGGAAATTTGCTTCCTGTGACGGGTGTCAGCTCTCCCTGCTGGACTGCGAGGACGAGCTCCTGCAGGTAGCCGGAGCGGTTCAGATTGCCAACTTCCTCGAGGCCTCCAGTGCCGTCCAGCCCGGCCCCTACGACCTCTCGCTGGTCGAGGGCTCCATCACCACCCCCCATGATGCAGAGCGCATCCAGGCCATCCGCAAGAGCTCCAGGTTTCTGGTCACCATCGGGGCCTGCGCGACCGCAGGGGGCATCCAGGCCCTGCGCAACTTTGCCGATGTGGAGGAGTTCACCCGCATCGTCTACGCAAAACCCGAGTACATAAAAACCCTCAAGCACTCCACCCCCATTTCCGAGCACGTGAAAGTCGATTTTGAGTTACGGGGTTGCCCGATTAACAAAGGGCAGTTGCTCGAGGTCATCTCGGCTTTCCTGCACAAACGCAGGCCCAACATCCCCCAGCACAGCGTCTGCCTGGAGTGCAAGGCCCGGGGCACGGTCTGTGTGATGGTGGCCCAGGGCACCCCTTGCCTGGGGCCGGTGACCCAGGCCGGGTGTGGGGCCATCTGCCCGGCCTATCAGCGGGGCTGCTACGGGTGTTTCGGCCCTCAGGAAAACCCCAACACTGTGGCCCTGAGCGCCTGGTGGACGCTCCTCGGCCTAGACGAGGCAGCCCAGCAGCGGGCCTTCCGCACCTACAACGCCGGGGCCAAGGCCTTCAGCAAGGAGGCAGAACGTCATGGGTGAGACCCCTAAACCGCAGCAGACCAAGACCATTCGAGTGGGCAACCTGGCCCGTGTGGAGGGGGAAGGAGCTTTGTACGTACGGGTCAAGGGCAGCCAGGTCGAAGAGGTGCGGCTCAACATCTTTGAGCCCCCCCGCTTCTTCGAGGCCTTTCTGCGAGGGCGCAGTTTTGCCGAGGTGCCCGATATCACCGCCCGCATCTGCGGCATCTGCCCGGTGGCCTACCAGATGAGTTCGTGCCAGGCCCTGGAAGCCGCCCTGGGGGTGCAGGTAGAAGGCCCGCTCAAAGCCCTGCGGCGGCTCTTGTACTGCGGCGAATGGATCGAGAGCCACGCCCTGCACATTTATTTTTTGCACCTGCCCGACTTTCTGGGCTACCCGGACGCGGTGCGGCTGGCCCAAGACCAGCCCGAGCGGATTCAGCAGGCCCTGGCACTGAAAAAAACCGGCAACGAACTGATGGCCCTGCTGGGTGGGCGGGAGATTCACCCCATCAACGTGAAGGTAGGGGGCTTCTACCGGGTGCCGCGCAAGGCCGAGCTTTTAGACCTGCGGGATAAGCTCGAGCGAGCCCGCGAGATTGCCCTGCAGACGGTGCATTTTGTGGGTGGCCTGGACTTCCCCGACTTCGCACCCGACTACACCTTTGTCTCGCTGCGTCAGGAAGGCGAGTACCCCATTCTGGGGGGCCGCCTGGTTTCGAGCCGGGGCCTGGATATTGCGGTTGCTGAGTTCGAGCAGCACTTCCGCGAGGAGCACGTTCCCCACTCCAACGCCCTGCACGCCACCCTGGAGGGGAGGCCTTACCTGGTAGGGCCGCTGGCCCGCTACAACCTGAACTTCGATCAGCTTCCAACCGCGGTGCAGGCGGCTGCTCGGGAAGCGGGTTTAGGGCCGGTCTGCCGCAACCCCTTCCAGAGCATCGTGGTGCGGGCGGTGGAGACTTTGTACGCCTGCGAGGAGGCCCTGCGCCTGATAGCCGAATACGAGGAGCCCGATGCCCCCAGCCTTGCCATCACCCCCAGGGCCGGGGAAGGCGCAGGTTGCAGCGAGGCCCCACGCGGCATCCTCTACCATCGCTACCGCATAGACGAACAGGGCCTGATTACCGAGGCCAGGATTGTGCCGCCCACCTCGCAAAATCAGAAGATGATTGAAGAAGACCTGCGGCAGTTTGTGGCCGCGAACCTGGAGCTTCCCAAGCCCGAACTCACCCTGCGCTGCGAGCAGACCATCCGCAACTACGACCCCTGCATCTCCTGCGCGACCCACTTTTTGAGGCTGGAAATTGAGCAAGCCCCGTAAGGTTTTCGCCCTGGGCAACCCCTACCGCCAGGACGATGGTGTGGGGCCCTGGGTGGCCCGGTATCTGCGGGAGGCGGGCCTCGAGGTCTTCGAGGTAACCGACGACCTGACCCGGCTGGTGGAGGGCCTGGCCGGCGCGGACGAAGCCTGGCTGGTGGAGGCGGTGGTCTCGGGCCATCCGCCGGGAACCCTGCATGTGATGGAGGTGGGCCCCGAGCCCCTGCCTGCGGCTTTTGAGCGCCTCTCGAGCCACTCTTTGAGCCTGGCCGAGGCCCTGGAGCTTGCCCGCACCCTGGGCGTCCTGCCCCGCCGCACCCTGATTTTCGGCATCGAGGGCCAGGCGTTTAGACCAGGTGAAGCACCCAGCCCGGAGGTCATAAAGACGGCCGAACAGCTCGTTCAAGCCCTCCTGAAGGCAGCAGCTGGCCCTGGTAATGTCTTCGTAACAAACCCTCGCCAGAGTGAAGTGTGACGCCGGAGGGCCCCATGAGCGCCCAACTACCCTGGACTGGACTCAGCGAAGTAGAAGCCCGCGAGCGCCTCAAACGCCAGGGCCCCAACGCCCTGCCCGAGAAGCGCCCAGAGCCGCTTTGGCGTCGCTTTCTGCGCCAGTTCAAAAGCCCTCTGATCTATATTCTGCTCTTTGCCCTGGCGGTGGACTTTGAGGTGTGGTGGCTCGAGGGCCGGCATGGCTGGCCGCTGGAGTCCCTGGTCATCGGGCTGATTCTGTTGCTCAACGCGGGCCTGGGCACCTGGCAGGAGCGCAAATCGGAAGCGGCCTTGAACAAGCTTAAGCGCCTGTCCAGCCCCCTGGTCTGGGTGGAGCGCGATGGGGCCTGGGTGCAGCGCCCCAGCCGCGAACTGGTACCCGGCGACCTGGTGCGCCTCGAGGCCGGCGACCGGGTGCCCGCCGATGTAGAGGTACTCGAGGGCAGCCCCCTGGTAGACGAGTCGGTCTTGACCGGCGAGAGTCTACCCGCCGAAAAAGAGGAGGGCGAGGAGCTTTTTAGCGGCACCCTGCTGGTACGGGGCAAGGCCTTTGCCAGGGTGCAGCGCACCGGCCCCGAGAGCGCTTTGGGCAAGCTGGCCACCCTGCTGGGCGAGATAAAAGCCGAACCCACCCCCCTCGAGCACGACCTACATCACTTTGGCAACCAGGTCGCCCGGTGGGTGCTGGTGCTGGCCGGGGCCCTGGTGCTGCTGGGCCTCTTTACCGAGGGGGCGGGTCGGCTCCCACAGGTCTTCCTGTTTGCCGTGGCCCTGGCAGTCGCCGCTGTGCCTGAGGGGCTTCCGGCCGTGCTAACCCTGACCCTCTCGCTAGGGGTGGAACGCATGGCGGCCCGCAAGGCGGTGGTGCGTAAACTTTCGGCGGTGGAAGCGCTGGGTTCGGTCACGGTCATTGCCACCGACAAAACCGGCACCCTCACCGAAAATCGTATGGAGGTGCGGGCCCTGGACAGCCCCGACCCCGCCCAAGCCCAGGTGGCCCTGGCCCTGGCCAACGACGCCGACCACGGCATCGGCGACCCCATGGACCTGGCCCTGCTGCATTACCTGCAGCGCCTGGGTCTCGACCCCGAGGCCCTGCGGCAACAACACCCCCGCCTTTCCGAGCGGGCCTTCGAGAGCGGTCACAAGTTTCAGCGGGTCACGGTAGAGACCCCACAGGGCCCGGTCAGCTACCTCAAAGGGGCCCCCGAGGTGCTGCTGGGGCGCTCCCATCTGCCCGCGCATGAATACCAGTCCTGGCAGGAAAAAGCCCTGGCCTACGCCGCCGAGGGCTACCGGGTGCTGGGAGCAGCCTGGGGAAGCGGCGAAACCGAAGAGAACCTGCAATTTCTGGGCCTGGTGCTGTTCTGGGATCCACCCCGGGCGGAAGTACCGGAGGCCATCCGCAAGGCCCAGGAAGCCGGAATCCGGGTTCTGATGGTCACGGGCGACCATCCTGCTACCGCCCTCTCGATTGCCCACCAGATTGGCATTCCCGGCGAGCGTGTCATCACCGGCAGCGACCTGGAAAAATTCAGCCCACAAGCCCTGCTCGAGGCCATCCGCGAGGTAAACGTGTTTGCCCGGGTCTCCCCCGAACACAAGCTCCGGCTGGTGGAGTTGCTCCAGTCCAGCGGCGAAGTGGTGGCCATGACCGGCGACGGCGTGAACGATGCCCCGGCCCTCAAACGCTCCGATGTGGGCGTAGCCATGGGCCAGCGCGGCTCAGATGTGAGCCGCGAAGTGGCCGACCTGGTCTTGCTGGACGACAATTTCGCCACCATCGTGGCTGCCATCGAGGAAGGGCGCAACATCTATGAGAACATACAGAAATTCATCCGCTTCCTTTTTTCCACCAACCTCTCGGAAGTGCTGGTAGTGGCCATCGGCGCTCTGGCTGCTGCCCTCCTGAACCTGCGGGATGCCACCGGCGCCCTGCTATTGCCCCTCACGGCGGTGCAAATCCTGTGGATCAACCTGATTACCGACGGTCTACCGGCCATCTCGCTCACCCTGGATAAAAACCCCAGCGTCATGCAGCACCCACCCCGGCCCCCCAAAGCCCCCCTGCTGGATAGAGTTTCTTTGCGCTTTGTGCTGGTAAGCGGAAGCATCAAGGCCCTTTGTGCGCTGGGGCTTCTGGGTCTGCTGCCGCGCTTAGGGTATAGCCTCGAGGCCACCCGCAGCGCCACTTTCCATTTCATGGCTATTGGGCAGCTTTTCTTCGCTTATCCGGCCCGCCACACCCACCTGTTTCCTCTGCCCAACCCCTGGCTTCACGGCGCGGTGCTGCTGGGTATGGCTGTTCAACTCCTGGTCGGCATGCTTCCGGCCAGTACCCTGGCGCTGGATCTGGTTCCGCTACCGCTGCTGCTGTGGGGCGTGCTGCTCGGCACAGCCCTGCTGGCCTGGGGCCTGGCCGAGCTAACCAGCCGCATCTTCTGGCGTAACCACCGGGATCTGCCCTACACCCGGCAAGCCACAGGCTGAAGTGCTGCTAGAAGACATCTGGCCTAGGACGTTCAGCGACGCTCCACCGCCAGGGCCTTGCGCTGGGCCTCTTCCAGGGCCTGACGGGGGTTGGCATTGCCCTTCAGAACACGCTCGAGGGCCTCTTCCAAAAAGCCATACCAGAGGGTTACTTCGGGGTCTTGTACCCAGGTCTGGGCCTGCTCGAGGCCGCCAAAAGCCACCCGGCGGCGAGGGTCTTCCCGGTAGAAATCTTCCAGCAGGGGCTGGGCCGAACGACGCAGGGGCAGGCAGTAGGTCGCCCTGACCCACTCGGCTATGTTGGCCGGCTCCATCCAGTAGCGCCACAGGGCCACCACGCCTCGGGCCTGGGCCTCGCTGGCTCCGCGCAACACCATCAGATTTCCCCCGGCCAGCGGCAATTTGCCATCGGGCGTGCGGGGCAAAGGAGCCACCCCCAGGCGGAAGGGAATGGGGGTGCGTTTTTCCAGCACCGGCCAGACCGTCACGGGCGCGATACCCATAAAGGTTTTGGTACGCACAAAGTCCACCAGGGCAAACTGGGCCTCGGCGATGTTGCGGCTCTGAGCACTCCCCGCACGCACCAGGCTTTGCAGATACTCGAGGCTTTGCACCACTTTGGCATCGGTAAAGTTGGGGCGCCCGTCGCGCACCAGTTGCCCACCCCGGCTCATCACCACCGCGTTGAAGCTGTAAATGTCGCTTACCACGGTAAAACCACGGGCCGCTCGAGTGGTCAGTTGCTCGGCCACTGCGGCCAGGGCTTCCCAGGTCTGGGGCGGACTCTGGCGGCGGGCCGCAAGTTGGTCGGCGTTATAAAAAAGCACCGGCAGGTGCAGTTCCACCGGCAAGGCATGGGTTCGGCCCCGAAAACGCCCGGTCTCGAGCAACCCCGGATAGAAATCGGTGGGCAGATTGCCCAGGTATTCATCCAGCGGCAGGGCCAGGTTCTCCTGCACGGCCCGGCTGACAAACGAAATTTCGCCGTAATAAAGCTGGGGCGGGTTGCCTGCCCGGATGGCCGAGGTAAGCTTGATGCCCCCTTCACGCAGGTCGCCCACATACTGCGCTGCGATGCGGTAGTCCCGCTGGCGGCCGTTGAACTCGCCGACGATCTTTTCCAGCGCCTCCCGCCCGGGTGAGTCCAGTGTGTGCCAAAAAGCTATTTCTGTAGGTCTTTGCGCGTAAGCAGCGCCAAAAAATAATCCTAGGATGAGCCAGCGTTGGAGCGCGACGTTCACGGCCTCAGCTTAGAACAACATTCTGAATGCACCCTGAAGTTATGCATCATCGCATTTTGCACATGGGCAGGCTACACAATTTGCCCGTTGCTGAAGCTTTCCTGGTAGAAGTTGCGAAAAACCTCGAGCCGCTCTTTGGCCCAACTAGGGGAGGCGGTAGGGCTCTGCAATATTCCGCGCAGCGCCTCGAGTTCGTCCTCGAGGCGTGCCCGAATGGTTTTATCGAAAATGATGGCCTGGTCGAGTTGCCTGATCAGGCTCTCCAGTAGCTGATTGGCCATTACCGGGTTGAACTGGGCGGATGCCTCCTGCATACGTTCGTCTAACGCCTGCTCGAGGTCAGCTAAGATAGTTTGTATTTTTTTCACATCGTATTGTACTTCAGAAAGCTTGGGCGAATTGTTCGGGTGGGCTGGTAACAAAGCCTTTGGTATGCACTACAGTCCCCCCAATGAGCCGCACATGGCAATTTTGCGCAATCAACGTGCTTCAATCCGTGCTGCAAAACAAGCTACCGGTGAATCAGGCTGAACAGATCGCCTTTATTACATCCACCGCCCCGCATGGCATACCAAGGGTTGGCATAGCCAGGCTGGTCAAGAGTAGGCTATAGCCATATGAAACCCGTCGGTATTGGTATGGATCTGGGCACCAGTGGGCTCAAGGCCATTGCAATAACGGCAGATGGGCAGACCGTCGCTGAAGCCAGCGCAACCTATCCCCTGCTGACCCCCAGGCCCGGCTGGACAGAACAAAACCCCTCAGACTGGGTAGAGGCTGCCCACCAGGTATTGGGCGAGCTGGCGCAGAAGCTACAACAGGGAAACTGGGAGCCAGTAGCCATCGGGCTTTCAGGCCAGATGCACGGGGCTACCTTTCTGGACAAGCAAGACCAGGTGGTGCGCCCTGCCCCGCTCTGGAACGACCAGCGTACCGCACAGGCCTGCGCGGAGATCGAGGCAGCCATTCCACGTCGAGACCTCATCCAGCGCACCGGCAATCCCGCCGTGACAGGCTTTCAGCTTCCCAAGCTGGTCTGGCTGCGACAGGCCGAACCGGAGCATTTCGCCCAAACTGCCCATGTGCTGCTGCCCAAGGATTATCTGGCCTACGTTCTGACCGGTCAGATGGCCACCGAACCTTCAGATGCATCGGGAATAGGGGCTCTGAATTTGGGCTTGCAAGATTGGGATACCGAGATTATTCAAGCCTTAGGGCTTAATCCGGCGCTGTTTCCGCCGGTTATTCCTTCGCATGGGGTGGTCGGTTCCCTCAAAGCAGAGTGGGCCCAGGCCCTGGGTTTACCCCAGGGCCTGCCGGTGGTGGCAGGAGCCGGGGACAATGCCGGCGCCGCTATTGGATTGGGCCTTTCCAGCGCACGCCCCGGACGGGGCAGCGTGAGCCTCGGCACCAGCGGGGTGATCTTCGTACCTACCCAGAAGCCCACCCCCGATCCCGAAGGCCGCATCCATCTGTTTTGCCATGCGGATGGTGGTTACCACTTCCTGGGGGTGACCCTGGCAGCGGCAGGCAGTTTGCAATGGTATCGGGACAAACTGGCTCCTGGTGTGAGTTTTGAAGAGTTGATGGAGGAAGCCCAAAGCGTGCCGCCCGGGAGTGATGGCGTGGTCTTCATGCCCTATCTGGCTGGGGAACGCAGCCCCTACCTTGACCCCGATTTACGGGGAGCCTGGCTGGGACTGAGCCTGGCGCATGGACGCGGGCATCTGACAAGGGCCCTGCTCGAGGGGGTAGCCTTTAGTTTGCGGGACGTGCTGGAGGTAATGCAGCCCTTGGTCAGGATAGACCGGCTGCTGGCCATTGGTGGGGGGGCCCGCTCCGATTTCTGGCTTTCAATTGTGGGCAGTGCATTGGCCCTGCCATTGGCCCGCACCCCCATCGAAGAAGGCCCAGCCCGTGGGGCCGCCATTTTGGGGCTGGTGGGGGCCGGCCTGTACACAAGCGTTGACGAAGCCATTAGCGCCACCGCTCCTCAGGACTCCGAGATTGGCGCAACCGCCACCAACAGCCAGCCCTTGCTGGAACGCTATCGCAGGGGGCTGCAGGCAGTTCAAGGTTTCAAGGGAAAGTGACTTCCGTAACGTGACCCAGGCATTACGGCACACCTAAAGAAATGCTAAACTCCAGGGGTTGGTATTTGCACTAGCATTAAAGCTGGAATTGCCTTGTATTGAACCCGATTGCAGGCTTATGGAGCACCACTTGATCTCGAGAACCGCACCAACACCGCCCCATCAGGTTAAAATGCCCTTTACCGGAATCCCATGCGCCTGTTCGGGTAGCCTTGCATAGTGGTGTGACGATGCGCAGTCTCCTATTGGCCTTTGTATTGGCGCTTGCGCCACTGCCCGATCTCCCCTATATCCCTTCAGGCAGTGAGATCCGGGTGGTGTCCCCCGATTTGCTCACGGTGTATGTGGTCTGGCAGGTAGATGAACGCAACCTGGTTTTACAAAGCAAGCTGCCCGCACCGGCCAACCGAGAGGTTCGGGTGCTGTTCCGGGTGGATGGGGGCTACCGTGCTCCGTACAATGGAATCACCACCCCCCGCGGAGATATTTCACTCATGATCCAAGGAGAACGTGTTAGCCTGAACGAGCTTTTGACCCGCACATACCGCTTGAATCTGCCCAATGGGCGTGTCTTGCCGGAGGTTCGATGAAACGCATTCTGCTGATTGAAGACGACCCTGAGATCGCCCACCTCTTGCAGCTCGAGCTCGGCGAAGCTGGCTACGCCGTGGACTGGGCCTCGGGCGGCATGTCGGGCCTGGTGCGCCTGCGCGAGGCAGTGCCCGATCTAGTGATTCTCGACCTGGGCTTGCCCGACCTGGATGGCGGCGAAGTAGCCCGCCGCATACGGGCCGGCTACGAAGTGCCCATCATCGTCCTGACCGCTGCCGATGCGGTCGAGCGCAAGGTGAGCCTGCTCTCGGACGGCGCCGATGACTATATCGTCAAGCCCTTTCATACCGCAGAGCTGCTGGCTCGCATCCAAGTACAGCTGCGCCACCGCGAAGGGGGCGAGCAGGTCAGCGTGGGGGGCCTGGAAGTGCATTTAGCTAAACGCCAGGTACTCTACGACGGGCAGGAACTACGCCTCTCGCCCAAGGAGTTCGAGTTGCTCTCGCTTCTGGTGAGCCGCGCCGGCAAGGTGTTCAGCCGCCAGGAGATTGAGGAGCACCTGTGGGGAAGGCAGCTCGAGCGCGACTCCAATGTGGTAGACGTCCACATTGCCAACCTGCGCTCCAAGCTGCGCGAAGCCGGCGCCTATGGCTACCTGCGTACCGTGCGCGGGGTGGGTTACGCCCTGCGCCAGCGCGAAGCCGAGTGAACACCTAGCCCCACACCGAGGGCCCAGGGTATAGCCCCTCAAACCACCTGAACCGGCTCTCTACCCTGGGCGCCTGAACCCCAAGACGGCTTATGTCCTTCCGCACCCGACTGATCCTGGCCTATACGATCCTGTGGGTGCTGATTCTGGCCCTGACCCTGACGATTGCCGTCTACAGCATCAATTTTGGTCTGTACGGGCAGGTCGAACGTACCCTGTTGCGCTATGTGAACGAGGTGGCCCAGCTCTACGCCTCGGGCCGCGCTGGGGAGATTAGCCTGCCCCGCTCCGGTCCGGTGAGCGTGAGCTTTTACAGTTCGGGCGGGCAGCTCCTGATTGCACCCACACCCGACTTTGAACAGAAAGTGCCCAAAAACTTTATCCGCGCAGCCAGCAGCACCGCCAAACCCTATTACGCGCCCAGCTTCATGGCTGCCTATCAGGAAATTCCGGGGGCAGTGGTGGTGGTCAGCCAGGATACCCGCTACATTGAGAGCATCTCGGTTACGGTTCGCAATACCCTGGTGCAGGGCATGGCCTTTTTGTTGCCCCTGGGAGCCCTTCTGATTGTGCTGGCGGCTCGTCTTTCGCTCATTCCGCTGCACCGGGCGGCCTCGGAGGTAGACAAGCGCGGCCCGCACAACCTCGAGCCCATCCACTACACCGGCCCCAAGGACGACCTGGGGCTGATGGTGGAGAAGGTCAACGACCTGCTGAGCGAGCTGCGCGAGGCCCAGGCCCGCGAACGGGCCTTTCTGGCCGAGGTCTCGCACGAGCTGCGCACCCCCCTGACCTCGCTGAACGGCTACCTCGAGCGCCTCAGTCGCAACCCCGACGATGCCGAGATGCTCGAGCGGGCCCGCAAAATTGCCGCCCATACCGCCCGCATGGTGCAAGACCTGCTGGCCCTGGCCCGGGGCGAGGCCGAGCGCAGCGTGAATGCCCACATCGTCAACCTGGGCGATCTGCTGCGCCAGGCCGTGGGCGAGTATCCCGGCGTAGTGCTCAAGATGCCCGCCGAGTTTCCCGAGGTACTGGGCGACCCCGACCGCCTCTTGCAACTGGCCCGCAACCTGATTGCCAACGCCGTGCGGGCTGCCGGTGCCCCGGAAAAGGTGCAGGTGCGGGTCTGGATGGTCAAGGAACCCACCGACAACCCCCCCGACCCCTACGAGTCCGCCGACGAGCTTCGCACCACCTCCACCCCCGAGATGAAACCGCCCAAGCAGCCCTGGGCCGCCTTTGCCATTGTGGACCGCGGGCCGGGCATCGCCCCCGAGGTGCTGCCCCGGCTCTTCACGCGGTTTGCCCGGGGGCCCGAGGGCGGCACCGGGCTGGGGCTGGCCATTGCCAAGCAGATTGCCGAAGCCCACGGGGGCGAGATTCGGGTCGCCAGCCGACCCGGCGAGACCCGCTTCACGGTGTTTTTGCCGCTCTTGCTGGAAGAGGAGTAGGTATCCCTTGCGTTAGCTTGGTTTGTCTTCTTTGTCAAACTTTCGTATGCTTTCGATATGCCCTCCCTCGAGGCCACCTTTCGCCATCAGGAAATCCTGGAGATGCTGCGCCGCGATGGCCGATTGCAGGTGCGCCAGTTGGCCGAACACTTCGGGGTTTCCACCGTTACCATCCGCACCGACCTGGAATACCTGGAGCAACAGAGCTTGCTGCGCCGCACCCGGGGGGGCGCAGTTCCGGCAGAGACCAAACGCTTTGAGCTGCCCCTGGAAGAAACCCGGCAGGTTCACGCGCGCGAAAAAGAGAGCATTGGCGGCTATGCTGCTGGTCTGGTACGCGATGGCGAAACCATCATTTTGGATGTGGGCAGCACCACCACCGAACTGGCCAAGGCCCTCTCGCCCTCGCTACGGAACGTGGTAGTGATTACCAGTGGCCTCAACATTGCCCTGCTGCTGGAGTCGCACCCGGGCATTACCGTCATCGTTACCGGAGGTACCCTCAGGCCCTTGCAGCACTCGCTGGTTAACCCCTATGGCAGCTTGCTTCTGCGTGAAATCAACGCCGACAAGGTTTTTCTGGGCTGCAACGGGGTGCACCCCGATAAGGGCTTCACCAACACCAATCTGCAAGAAGCAGAGATTAAGCGGGCCATGATGGAAGCCGCCCGCGAGACCATCGTGCTGGCCGACCACAGCAAAATCATGCAGGTGGCCGCAGCGCGTATTGGGCCGCTGGGGGCAGCCGACCTGCTCATCACCGACTCCAAAGCAAAAAAAGAAGATCTCGAGGCCCTGCGCAACAAGGGGCTCGAGGTGGCGGTGGCCCGCCGTATCTGAACCCTTTTTCGAAAGTTTACGCAAACGTTCATAACTATTGACAAGTTCAAAGTGTTCCCGATAAACTCCCCTTGAACCTTGACGGGGAAACGAAACCGCTTCGTCCATACGCGGGCCAGGCACTGCCCTGTCCTATGCGCCGGAGCCCCGGAAAAGGCGGGTATCTAAGGAGGAATACATGAAACGTCTACTGGTTTTAGGTGCGGCCCTGGCCCTCTCGGTGGCCTCGGCCCAGATGCAGGGGAACCCCAACCTGCGCGGCGAGATTACCGTGTGGAGCTGGGACATCGCCGCCAAGGCCCTGGAAGCCAACATCCCCGGCTTTAACAAGCTCTTCCCCAATGTTAAGGTCACGGTGCTCGACATCGGCAACCAGGCCACCTACGACCGCGGCCTGGCCGGCTGTGCGGCGGGCGGCGGCGACCTGCCCGACGTATACTCCATCGAAAACAACGAAGCTGAGGTGTTCTGGGCCCGCTTCCCCAACTGCTTCACCGACATGAACACCCTGCAACCCGCGGCCTCGACCCTGCGCAACCAGTTCCCCGCCTTCAAGTGGACCGAACTGACCGTGGGCAACAAGGTCTTCGCCATGCCCTGGGACTCCGGCCCGGTGGTGATGTTCTACCGGCGCGACATCTATAGCCAGGCTGGGGTCAACCCCGCCACCATCCGCACCTGGGACGACTTCATCGCCGCAGGCCGCCGCATTGCCCAGGCCACCAACAACCGCGTCAAGGTGGGGGTCATTGCCAACGGCCAGGACGACGAGTGGTTCCGCATGCTGGCCAACCAGAACGGCTGCTTCTACTTCAACAACGAGGCCAACGCTGTAACGGTCAACCAGCCCGGCTGTGTAACCGCCCTCGAGACGGTCAAAAAACTCATTGACGCCGGAGTCGTGATGCAGGGTGGCTGGAACGAGCAAATCCAGGCCTTCAAGGCCGGTACCGTAGCCACCAGCATGTTCGGCGCATGGTACGAAGGTACCATCCGCTCCAACGCCCCCGACCAGAGCGGCAAGTGGGGTGTCTACCCCATGCCTGCTTCGCGGGCTGGCGGCGTGCGTGCGGCTAACCTGGGCGGCTCGGCGCTGGCCATTCCGGCCTCCTCGCGCAACAAGGAAGCGGCCTGGGCTTTCGTCCGCTATGCCCTGGGCACCACCGAAGGCCAGGTGACCATGCTCAAGGAATTCGGGCTGGTACCCTCGCTCCTGGCCGCCACCCGCGACCCCTATGTGGCCCAACCCCAGCCCTACTGGGGCAACCAGCGCATCTGGCAGGTCATCCTGGGCACCCTGGGCAATGTGCCTGCGGCCCGCGGCACCCAGTTCTTCCAGGAAGCCCGCGCCATCATGGTCAAGACCCAGGCCGACTATGTGGCCGGGCGCTTCCCCAATGCCAAGGCGGCCCTCGACGCCGCCGCCCAGCAAATCTCGCAGGCCACCGGTCTGCCCATCGCACGCTAAACGTTTTGTGGGGGGTGGGGGCAACCTCACCCCCCCCGACTTTTACAACAGCAGAATCCCTTTGGAGCATCCCGTGAGATGCAATCTATCAACCAGACCTTTGGCCGGGAGGAAGCCGCGTACCGCTCGGCAACACCTACTGCTGTACGGGAGGAAGCCGCGTACCGCTCGGCAACACCTACTGCTGTACGGGAGGAAGCCGCGTACCGCTCGGCAACACCTACTGCCGTACGGGAGGAAGCCGCGTACCGCTCGGCAACACCTACTGCCGTACGGGAGGAAGCCGCGTACCGCTCGGCAACACCTACTGCCGTACGGGAGGAAGCCGCGTACCGCTCGGCAACACCTACTGCCGTACGGGAGGAAGCCGCGTACCGCTCGGCAACACCTACTGCCGTACGGGAGGAAGCCGCGTACCGCTCGGCAACACCTACTGCCGTACGGGAGGAAGCCGCGTACCGCTCGGCAACACCTACTGCCGTACGGGAGGAAGCCGTGTACCGCTCGGCAACACCTACTGCTGTACGGGAGGACGCGTGAAACGTAGCGCGACCCCTTATCTTTTTCTGAGTCCTTACCTGGCGGTTTTCGCCCTGTTCTGGGCCTGGCCAATCCTCGAGTCGCTGTTGCTCTCGTTCCAGAACACCCGGGTTTTCCCACCGGTGTGGAACCTGAGCGTCAACTGGGGCCGCATCCTGGGCGATGCGGCTTTTTGGGACGCCCTGCGCAACACGGTGCTGATTCTGGTCATCCAGGTACCTATCATGCTGGCCCTGGCGACCGTGCTGGCAGTTGCACTGAACTCGCAATTGCTGCGGGCCAGAGGCTTTTTTCGCTTTGCCTTTTTTGCCCCGGTGGTGGTGGGGGCGGTAGCCTACTCGGCAGTGTTTCGCCTACTTTTTAACCAAAACGGCGCCGTTAACGCCGCGCTGGGCCTGGATTTGAACTGGATCTTCGACCCCGTGGGCGCCATGGCCGTCATCATCACCACCCTCACCTGGCGCTGGACCGGCTACAACGCCATCATCATCCTGGCCGGGCTGCAAAGCATCCCCAAAGACATCTACGAGGCCGCCGAGATTGACGGGGCCAGCCCCTGGCAACAGTTCTGGCGCATTACCGTGCCCAGCCTGCGCCCGGTGCTCTTGTTTTGCCTGGTGCTTTCCATTATCGGTACCCTGCAGCTCTTCACCGAGCCCTGGCTCATCACCAACGGTGGCCCCGGCACCGCCACCACCACCCTGGGGGTTTATCTGTATCGCCAGGGCTTCCAGAACATCAACTTTGGCTATGCCTCTACCATCGCCTACGCCATCACCCTGCTGGCGCTGGTCTTCTCCATCATCCAGCTAAGGCTTTTTGGGAGGGAATCGTGAAGCAGCGGCTGTGGTGGCGCAGCTTCTGGCTGCACCTGTTCCTGACCCCCCTGGCGCTGTTGTGGCTGGCCCCGCTGTGGCTGATGTTCGTGTTCTCGACCCACCCCGAGATTGCTATCTTCAGCACCCCCACCCCGGTTCTGCCGGGCAATCAGTTTGCCGCCAACCTGCAAAGCCTGCAAGCCGACACCAACTTCTTGCGAACCCTCTTCAACAGCATCATGGTCGCAGGTATCTACACCGTGCTCTCGATCTTTTTGACCAGCCTGGCCGGCTATGCTTTCGCCCGCTTCGATTTCTGGGGCAAGGGGGTGGTGTTTTCGCTGGTGATTGCCACCCTGACCATCCCCTATTTCGCGGTGGTGATTCCGCAGTTCATTCTGGTGGCCCGCGAGGCCAAAACCCTGCTGGCCATCCTGATCGGGATGGCGGTGTTTGGCGGAATTGCCGCCCTGCTGGCCTGGTTTAAATTCTCGCCCGCCCTGGGGCGGCTGGTCTGGGTGGGCTACGGGGTGGCCGGACTGGCCTACCTGTTTTTGGGCATGCCCGCACTGCGCGAGGCCATGAACTTCGACTTCCGCCTGACCAACACCTACTGGGCGGTGATTCTGCCCTCGCTGGCCAATAGCCTGGGGGTGTTTTTCATGCGGCAAAACTTCCTGAGCGTGCCGCAAAGCCTGCTGGAAGCGGCCCGTATAGACGGGGCGGGCGAGTTTCGCATCTTCTTCCGTGTAGCGGTGCCGCTGGTGCTCCCGGCCATGGCGGCCCTGGCGATTATCCTGTTCCTGGCTTCCTGGAACGACTACCTCTGGCCCTTGCTGGTGCTCTCGGACCGGGCCATGCAGACCGCCCCGGTGGCGCTGGGCTCCCTGATCGGGCTGACGCGGGTTTCATGGGGTGGCATCATGGTAGGGGCCGTAATGACCACGTTGCCCTTCCTGATTTTGTTCTTGTTTTTGCAACGCTACTTCATCGCCGGTATCACCGCTGGTGGTGTAAAGGACTGAGCGGCAAGAACCCGCAACAAATTTGTTATGGGTTTAGCTTTTACCAATCACACAAGGTCGTGTGAGCAAACTGCAGCGGTTTTTCATCGCAGGAAAAGCTACAAATCATCGGTCAAAACGCTACTGAATCCCGATCATCCCTGACTTATGCTAGGCGTCTGCTACTACCCCGAACACTGGCCCCGCGAGCGCTGGGCCGAGGATGCCCGCCGCATGCGCGAGCTGGGCCTTACCTACGTCCGCATCGGCGAGTTTGCCTGGAGCCGCCTCGAGCCCGATCCAGGCTGCTTCACCTGGGCCTGGCTGGATGAGGCCATCGAAACCCTGGGCCAGGCCGGGCTCAAAGTGGTGCTGGGCACTCCTACAGCTACCCCGCCCAAGTGGCTCATCGATCAACACCCCGATATCCTGGCGGTGGATCAGGAGGGCCGGGTGCGGGGCTTTGGTTCGCGCCGCCACTACAGCTTCAGCAGCCGGGTCTACTGCGAAGAGGCCCGCCGCATCGTGACCCTGCTGGCCCAGCGCTATGGCCAGCATCCCCATGTAGCGGGCTGGCAGACCGACAACGAGTACGGCTGCCACGACACCACCCGCAGCTATGGCCCCGAAGACCTGCGGGCTTTCCGGCTGTGGCTCCAGGCCCGCTACGGTAGCATCGAGGCCCTCAACCGGGCCTGGGGCAACGTCTTCTGGAGCATGGAGTACCGCTCCTTTGGCGAGGTGGATCTGCCCAACCAGACCGTCACCGAAGCCAACCCCGCCCACTGGCTGGACTTTTACCGCTTCAGCTCCGAGCAGGTAGCGGCCTTCAACCGGATGCAGGTGGAAATTCTGCGGGCCTACTCACCGGAACGCTTCATCGTGCACAACTTCATGGGCTACACCCCAGACTTTGACCACTTCAAGCTAGCCCAGGACTTAGACATCGCCGGGTGGGACAGCTACCCCCTGGGCTTTACCGACATGGACGTACTGCCCTGCAGCGAGGCGGAAAAAGTCCGCTACGCCCGCACCGGTCACCCCGACATAGCCGCCTTCCATCACGACTTGTACCGTGGGGTGAAGCCGCGGTGGTGGGTGATGGAGCAGCAGCCGGGGCCGGTCAACTGGGCCCACCACAACCCCGCTCCGGCCCCCGGCGTGGTGCGGATGTGGACCTGGGAGGCCCTGGCCCACGGGGCCGAGGTGGTGAGCTACTTCCGCTGGCGGCAGTTTCCCCAGGCCCAGGAGCAGTTCCACGCCGGCCTCAACCGCCCCGACTTTGAACCTGATGTGGGCTTTTCCGAGGCCGCACGGGTAGCCGAGGAGCTCCAGAGCCTGAGCCCGCTGCCCCCCAGTGGCCCCGCGCCGGTGGCGCTGGTTTTCGACTACGAGGCCGACTGGGTTTACCGGATTCAGCCCCAGGGCCGGGAGTTTATTTACCGCGACCTAGTTTGGGTGTTTTACAAAGCCCTGCGCGCGCTGGGCCTGGATGTAGACTTTGTGCCCCCAGGGGCCCGTCTGGAGCCGTACCGGCTGGTGGTGGTGCCCAGCCTGCCTGTGGTCTCAGAGGCTGCCCTGGAAACTTTCCGCCACCACCAGGGTGTTGTGGTGTGGGGGCCCCGGAGCGGTTCCAAAACCGAGTTTCTGAGCATTCCGCCCACCCTGCCGCCGGGGCGCTTACAGGATTTGCTGCCACTCAGGGTGACGCGGGTGGAGAGTACCCGTCCTGGACTATCCGAACCGGTGCGCTGGAACGGCCTGGAATGGCCATCTGGGGTATGGAAGGAGTGGGTTGAATCGGACTTACCCCCCCAGGCCACATTTGGCGATGGCAAGGGCGCGCTGTACCGGCACCAGAACCACCACTACCTGGCCTTCTGGCCGGGCCAGGACTTCCTGCAAAGCTACCTGGGTGCCCTGGCCAAAAGCCTGGATCTGCCGCTTCACCCCGTACCCGAGGGTGTACGCGTCCGCAGGCGCGGCGACTGGGTTTTCGCCTTCAACTACTCTGGCCAACCTCAACCCGCCCCCGCCCCCACAAACGCCCGGTTCCTGGTAGGAGGCCCCACCCTCGAGGCCTATAATTTCTGCATCTGGAAAGCGGGGTGAGCATGCAGATTCAGGGCTACGACTTTCACATTAATGCAGGGAGGCTCGAGGAGACCCTGGGTGGCTACCTGTTGCACGGCAAGCACGTGCAGATTGGGCATCCTTTTGGCCGCAGCATGTTTTTCAAGCATGGCTGGCAGAGCTGGAGCGAGTCCGCCTGGGTCAGCCTCAAGGAGAACCCCAGGCCCATCCTGCCCCCCGAACGCCGCCCCCAGTGCGACGACCCCGCCTACGCCCTCTCGCCCGTCCACGGCGGCAGTGGCCTGGGGGGCCTCGAGGGCTACGACGGGCGTATGCTTTTTCTGGGTGCGCTGCGACCCGGCGCCCGCGTCGAGGCCGACCGTCTGAGCCTGAAGGGCACCTGCGATCACGAAATGCAGTGGTTCCTGGCCTACGGCGAAGCTCAGCAGATTTTGGGTCGCTACGCCGAACTGCTCGCCACCACCCTGGGGGTGCGGGCCCAGCGGCCTGCACCGCGGGTGTGGTGCAGCTGGTATAGCTACTACAGCGACATCTCCGAAGGTCAGTTGCTCCAGACCATCGCCGGTTTGCAGGGCCTGCCTTTCGAGGTGTTTCAGGTAGACGACGGCTGGCAGCAAAATATGGGCGACTGGGAGCCCAACCACAAGTTCCCCTCTGGGATGAGCGCCATCGCGCTCAGGGCCCAGAGCCAGGGCCTCACCCCCGGCCTCTGGCTGGCCCCCTTTATTGCCCGGCCCAGCTCCAACCTGTTCAAGGAACACCCCGACTGGTTCTTGCGCGACGAGCAGGGCGAGCTGGTTCCGGCAGGCAACAACTGGGGCGGCTTCTACGCCCTGGACGTGACCCTACCGGCGGTACAGTACTGGCTACGCAGCCTGATCCAGACGGTGCGGGGCTGGGGCTACCGCTACTTGAAGCTCGACTTTTTGTATGCAGCGGCCTTACCTGGAAAAAGGCCGGGCGGGGAGGCGCGGGAGGACGCCTACCGCGAGGCGCTGCGTGTAATCCGCGAGGCTGCCGGCGACGATGTGTATATTCTGGCTTGCGGAGCACCCATTGTTGCCTCGTTGGGGCTGGTGGATGGGCTTCGTATTGGGCCGGATGTAGCTCCCTACTGGGACAACGAAGACCGGCGGGTGTTCTTGCACGACCCCACCGGCCCAGCCGCCTACAACGCCCTGCGCACCAGCCTGCACCGGCTCTGGCTCAAGCCCCTGGTGCATACCGATCCGGATGTGGCCTACTTCCGCTCCCGCTACAACCTGCTCACCCCCGCCCAGCGGGCCGTGCTGCAAGACCTGGCGCTGGTTGCGGGCTTCAAGGCCACTTCCGACCCCCCCGAATGGCTGGACGACGAGGAGCGGGAGCAACTCAGGGCCTGGCTCGAGGCCACCCCCCCCATTACACAAACCGGCCCCTACAGCTTCAAAATCGGCGAGCGCGAGGTAGATTTCTCGAGCTGGCTTTAGCTTTTTCTGCCCAACCCCCCTATGTCCACCAACGTTATGATGCATAAGCGTGTATACCAGAAAAAAGATGGCCGTATACTCTACCTCTACGGCCAAAAGCCCCACACCCTGCCTGCGCTCGAGGAGGGCGAAAACACCGGCCAGGCCCGGTCGCACGCCCGCTGGCATCCCCTGCGGCAGGAATGGGTGGTATTTGCCGCCAGTCGCCAGGGCCGCACCTTCCTGCCCCCCAAGGAGTACGACCCCTTAGCCCCCAGCAAGCCCGGCGGCTTTCCCACCGAAATTCCCTTCGAAGACTTCGACATTGCCGTATTTCAAAACCGCTGGCCCTCGCTCTCGCCCCAGGCGGGCGAGCCCCCGGAGGGCCTAGCCATCCCCACCCGCGACGCCAAAGGCGACTGCGAGGTGGTGGTCTACACGCCTGAGCACAGCGGCAGCATCGCCTCCCTGAGCCCCGAGCGGCGCGAGCTGCTGGTACAGGTCTGGGCCGACCGCTACCACGACCTCTACGCCCGCGAACATATCCAGTACGTGATGCCCTTCGAAAACCGGGGTGAGCAGATGGGGGTAACGCTGCACCACCCCCACGGGCAGATTTACGCCTACCCCTGGGTGCCGCCCATCCTGCAAAAAGAGCTCGAGGCCTTTCAAAAGAGCCCGGTGCTGCTGGATCTGCTGCCTCATCTGGGGCCTTACACCGTGCTCGAGGACGAGCACACCATCGCTTGCATCCCGCCTTATGCCCGCTACCCCTACGAGTTGCTGGTCTTCCCCAAGCGGTTCCGGCCTGGCCTCTGGACCTTTAGCACTGCCGAAACCCAGAGCCTTGCCCGGATGCTGGGCCAGGTGGTGCAAAAGCTGGATAACCTGTTCCATAAGCCCATGCCCTACGTGATGGCCCTGCACGCCGCCCCCAAGGGGGCCGAGGCGGTCTTCCATTTCCATGTGGAGTTCTACCCGGCTTTGCGCACCGCCGACAAGCTCAAATACCTGGCCGGCACCGAAATTGCCGCCGGCACCTTTGCCATGGACGCTCTACCGGAGGAAACTGCGCAGGTGCTGCGGGCGGTGGAGATATAGCACCTCCCCGGCGGCTTCTACCTGGGTGACATAGGCCATCGACTCTGGACTTATTACAGGCTCATGTAACAAAAAGGCGTTAGGCTAAGATATGAACCCTTTCGCACTGGCCCGACTGCGCGCCTGGATGGAAAACCAGGGCTTTGAGCGCTTTTTTGTGCAGCAACCGGAGAACTTTTCCTGGCTCACGGGGGGCGGCGACAACACGGTCGTCGCCTTTCGCCCGGTAGCGGCCTGGCTCGAGGTAACCCCCGAGACCGTGCGCTTACATGCCTCGAAAATCGAAGCGGGGCGGCTGCTGGACGAGGAAACCCCGGGCCTCGAGGTGCTGCGCTACCCCTGGTACAGCCCCCCCACCCCCCAGGGGCAAAGCGACCTCGAGCACGACCTCACCACGCTAAGGCTGGTGCTCTCCCCAGCGGAGCAGGAGCGCTACCGTGCCCTGGGCCGCGAGGCGGCTATGGCCCTGGGCGAGAGCCTCCGCTTTGCCGACCCCGGCTGGAGCGAGTACGACCTGGCCGGGGCCATCAGCGAAGAGCTGCTTTCCAAAGGCATACAACCCCTGGTGCTTTTGGTCGCGGGTGAGGAACGGTTGTTCCGCTACCGCCACCCAATCCCCACCCGGCGGCCCCTGGGGCGGCTCTTCATGGGGGTTATCTGCGGTCGGCGACACGGCCTCTTTGCCAACGTGAGCCGGCTGCGTAGCTTTGGACACCTCGAAGCCAGGAGCCTTAACGAACAAATCTGTCAGGTCGAGGCGGCTGCGCTGGAGGCCTCCCAGCCTGGGGCCACCCTGGGCGAGGTGTTGGAGCAGATACGTTCGGCCTATCAGCGCATTGGCCGCGCCGAGGAGTTTGAAAACCATCACCAGGGCGGCCTGACCGGCTACCGCAGCCGCGAGGTGCTGGCCCGGCCCGGCAACCCCACAAAGCTCGAGGTCGGCATGGCCCTGGCCTGGAACCCCAGCCTGCCGGGGGCCAAGGTGGAGGATACCTTCTTGATCACCGAGCATGGGCTGGAAAACCTCACCCAAGACCCTCAGTGGCCCATGATGCAGGTAGCAGGGCGCCTGCGCCCGATGGTGCTTGAGGGCTGAAGCTCACCACGGAGTACAGAATGAGCACGTTCAAAGAAATCTTTGGTACCGAACCCACCGTGCGTGTTTCGGCTCCGGGCCGCGTCAACCTGCTGGGCGAACACACCGACTACAACGGGGGCTTTGTTTTTCCCACGCCCCTCCCCTACCAGACCTACACTGAAGCTGCCCCTGCCGAGGGTATCGAAGCTTATGCCGAGAACTTCCAGGAGCGCAAAAGTCGGGATCTAGACGAACCCAGGCAGGGCGACTGGCTGGACTATCTGGCAGGCTGCGTATGGGTGCTTCGTCGGCACGGGCACAGCGTCACCGGCCTCCGGGCCTATGTGCGTAGCGATGTCCCCATGACCGGTGGGCTTTCTAGCTCGGCGGCGCTGGAAGTGGCGACCCTGCGGGCCCTGCGCGAGCTGTACAGGCTGCCCCTGGACGACGTGCAGATTGCCCTGCTGGCCCAACAAGCCGAGGTGGAGTACGTGGGGGTACGTTGCGGCATTATGGATCAGATGGCCTCGTCGGTGGGGCGGCTGGGGTATGGACTTTTTTTGGATACTCAAAACCTTACCACCCGGCTGGCCCCCTTACCGCAGGGGTACCGGGTGGCGGTGGTGGACTCAGGGCTGCCGCGCCGCCTGGCCGAGTCGGGCTACAACACCCGCCGCAGCGAGTGCGAACAGGCCTGTGCCCTGCTGGGGGTGAAGTCGCTGCGCGAGCTTTCCCCCGCCGACCTGCCCCGCATCAACGCCCTGCCCGAGCCCCTCAACCGCCGCGCCCGCCATGTAGTAACCGAAAACCAGCGGGTGCTGGAGGGGGTACAGGCCCTGGAACAGGGCGATATTGAGCGCTTTGGCGAACTGATGGTGGCCTCGCATATCTCGCTGCGCGACGATTACCAGGTTTCCATTCCTGAGCTAGACCAGCTGGTAGAAGCCGAACTGCGCCGTGGCGCGGTAGGCGCCCGCCTGACCGGGGCCGGTTTTGGCGGCTCCACGGTCGCGTTGGTGCAAGAGGCCCGGTACGAAGAATTCAAAAAAGGCGTTTTGCAAGACTATCCTCGAGCCCGGTTTCTATAGAGCGGTTCCCACGAATAGTCGGTACGGCGGTTTTTGCCGTACCGACTACAATATGGCGCACCGTGTGCGTCGTATTGGTGGGAAACGCGATAGAACCAACCGCAGTTGGTGGTCTGGACACAAAGCCACGATAAGGGCAGCCTCAAGCCTTGGGTACCTCACCCCTGAAGCCCTCCCCCAACGGTAGGGAGCGGATTTCCTCGGGGGTAATCTGGTATCGCTCGGCACACCAGTGGCAAAAAACCTCGGCCCCACCGTCCTGTTCAATCATCTCTTCCCGCTCCTGAGGCGAGAAGTAGACCAGCGCATTCAGGGCCCGTTCGCGGCTACACCGGCAGCGGAAGGAAAGCGGGATGTGTCCCTCGCGGAAACCCACCACGCTCAGGTCGGTGGGGTCGTAGTCCAGGCCCTCCATCAGGGCCAGCACGGCCCCCTCAAGCCCCCGCTCCAGCAGCAAATCGGTAATGCTGGTGCGCCCTTGCAGGTTTTGCTCGAGCCGCCCAATCACTTCCTCGGGGCAACCCGGCAACACCTGGATCGCCACCCCACCCGCAATATGTACCGTGCCCGAACCATTGACCCGCACCCCCAGCAAAACCGCCGAGGGGATTTGCTCCGACTGCCACAGGTAGCGGACCAGGTCTTCGGCCACTTCCCCACTTACCAGCTCCACACTGGACTGATAGAGCTCCTCGTTGGATAAGAGCCGGTCTACCTTGAGCTCGCCCCGGCCAATGGCCGCCCCTACATTCAGTTTGCCATCGGGCCGCAAGGGTGGATGGGCCTGGGGATTTTTGACGTACCCCCGCACGAACCCATCCGGGGCAGCCTCCACCACGGTTCTCCCCAGGGGTCCATCGCCCACAAACTGGAGGCTCACCCGTTCCCTGGGTGTCTTAGAGAGCAAGAAGGTGAGCAGCAATACCCCACTCATGGCCCGGCCCAGCGCCGCTGTGGCGGTGGGCGAAAGCTGGTGGCGTGCCCGGGCTTCTTCGGCAATATCGGTGGTTTCAACGGCCAGCACGCGCAGGTTGCCCTCGGCTGCCAGCCCGCGAATCAAACGACCCATAACACCCGATTGTAGCAGCCATACCACCGGCAAAAGGGTGTTGGTTCAGGGTCTCATCGGCAACGGTTGCTGGCCCCAAAACTGGCTACTTCTTTACCGTTGAAGAAGGGAAAGCGCTTATCCAGGTTGGAGAGCACGCGGGTGTAGAGCTGTCCCTCCTGGGCCTTGAGCACCAGCAACCACTCGGCTCCAAAAAGCACCACCCGCCAGCGGCCCTGGTGTTGGTTGGCAGAGTACGACCCCGGCAGGATACCCATACTGCCCCCCGGAGCCGAGTCGGCGGGGTTGAGGATGAAGGAACCCCCGCTGGTACGATAAGCGGTCTGCCAGGGGCGCTCGGCGCTGCCTCCTTGCCGGGGGACAGGAGTACCCAGCCCTGGCCTCCCTCGAGAGCAGGTGGGCCAAGGAAGCAAGCCCTGGGGCGCATGTCTTTACGTATTGTAGCGAAGGCCAACAAAGGCCCGGGTTCATAAAACCCGCAATACCACAAACTGGCTTGCGTAGATTTTTCTGCCGAGCCTAACCCCCCTTTATCTGAATACCACTACCCCTCAAACGTATCCCGTTTGTGTTCTCGTCCGGGGTCATTGTGGAGTACGGCTCTAGAATCCTCTGACATTTTTCGAGTATTCTGTAAATCGTGAACCTCGACTCCCCCCGCATCCTGGTGCTCAACGCCGGGTACGAGCCCCTGGGCCTGGCCAGCGTCAAGCGGGCCGTCATTCTGGTCATGAACGGAACCGCCGAGGTCGTCGAGGAAAGCGGCGAATACCTACGAACTCCCAGCAAGCCCTACCCCGTTCCCAGCATCATCCGCCTCAAACGTCTGGTTCGCCGCCCTCCGGGGCGGCTTGCGCTTAACCGCCGCAACATCCTGCGTCGCGACGCCTACACCTGCCAGTACTGCGGCAAGCGCGGGGGCGACCTCACGGTAGACCACGTCTTCCCCAAAAGCCGTGGGGGCCGTAGCATCTGGGAAAACCTGGTAGCAGCCTGCCGCCCCTGCAACCTCAAGAAGAAAAACCGCACCCCCGAGGAAGCCGGCATGCGCCTGGCCCGCCGCCCCATCGCCCCCCGCCATAGCCTCTTGCTGGTGGCCGACCTGCCCCACCTGCCCGAGGCCTGGCGCATGTATTTGCCCGAAGTGGATCACCACCACTAGCCCAAAACCTGCCCTATATACCAACCAAAACCCCCCACCTCAAGGTAGGTGGGGGGAAGGTAAGCTGGTGTGGAGCGGGAAACGAGACTCGAACTCGCGACCCCAACCTTGGCAAGGTTGTGCTCTACCAACTGAGCTATTCCCGCAAA
>NZ_QWKY01000034.1 GCF_003574035.1 Meiothermus hypogaeus
TTTCCCGGTAGAGGGCGTGCAGGTTGTCCGGGTGGTGCCGCAGCTTGAGCTCCAGCCGGGGGCGGCGTTGGTGTTTGGCCAGGTGCATGTCCTCATCTTAAGGGAAAAACCTAGGGGGAGTTCTTATGAGCATAGGGCAGGCGCTTATTCAAAAAAAAGTAAGTTCCCGCCGTATAGGCCAGTCCACCGGCCACCAACCAGAACAGGCCCCAGCCAGACATGGCCTGCATCAGGGGTTGAATTGCGATTACGATCAGCCAGCCCATTGCCAGGTACAAAAGGGTTGAGGCCAGTTCGAAGCGTCCAGTAAAGAACAGTTTGAACACAATGCCCAACACCGCCAGACCCCATACCACCCCAAACAGGCTCCAGCCCCAGGGGCCGTTGAGGGTCACGAGGGTAAAGGGCGTATAGGTTCCGGCGATCAGGACATAGATCGCACAGTGATCAAGCACTTCCAGGCGGGCTTTGGCCTCCGAGCTCATGGCCCCGTGGTACACCGTGGAGGCCAGATACATCAAAATCAGGGCCGCGCTAAAAACACATGCGCCTACAATCTGCCAGGCGTTGCCGTGTAGTGCGGTAAAGGTGATGAGTACTGCGCAGGCCGCCGCGCTCGCCGCTGCCCCCAGGCCGTGGGTGAGGGTATTGAGCCATTCTTCTCTGCTGCGCACGGGATGGGTCGCTGGGTCAATCTGGGCCATGTAAGTTCCCCTGGGCCAGCATACGTGATGGGCGCCAGTAATGCAGACATCTATAGTATCTGGCTACGCAAGAAGGATAAAACCCAAACCGAGTTTGTCAAATGGCGGAAGGTCATCCTGGCTGGGCCGATGGCGCGATAACTACCAGTACAACCCCATGCCTAGCTCGTGCAGGGCCTGGTGTCGAGCTTTGTAGTTGGGCATGATCTGCTCGACCAGGGCCCAGAAGCGAGGGCTGTGGTTGAGCACCTTGAGGTGGGCCATCTCATGCACCACCACATAGTCCAGCACCGGCAAGGGCAGCATCACCAGCCGCCAGTTGAAACGTAACTCGCCCTTGGCGTTGCAACTCCCCCAGCGCTTTTTCTGGTTGCGGATGAGCACCTTGGGCATGCGCCAGCCCAGTTGATCGGCATAGTGCTGTACCCGGCGCGTAATTACCTCCTCGGCGCGGGCCTTGTACCATTCCTCGAGAATCTCCCGTACCTCTTTGGTGCTCTGCCTTGAGGAAGCATCGGCCTGTACATGTAAAACATTGCCTTTGAGGGCCACCGCTGCTTTGGGCCTGGTTCTGGGTAAAAAGTTAAAATCAAACAACTCGGGCTGCATCGAGGAACCGGGTTTGTGGCCCCCCCGCTTTGGGCGAGGGGATAAACCTTCGGACTGGATCTGAAGGCTCACCCGGCGGCCCAGGTACAAAAACTCTTCCCCACTGACAAATCGCTTTCGTGGCTCCAGGCGACTCTTGAATTCGGTGTGTTTTTCGGCAATCCAGCGGGCTTTGGTGTTTACCAGAGCGATAACCTGCTCGAGGGGCATACGTTTGGGGGCGGCGACCCGCACCCCTTGAACATCGATGGTAATTCCCACCGTCCGGCGGCGGGCACTGCGGCGGATGGTATAGCGAATGGTTTTGTTTTGGTAGTAAAGGGTAGCTTTCTCCGTGTCTGGCATCCGGTCTTAATCCTATCCAGAACACGCAAATCAGATGGTGAGATGAGGGCTTGCAAAATTAATCAAATGGCTATTTGTGAGAATGATTTTCTTTCATTTACATAACGTAACTCTTAATGTTGCGACTCAAGGAGCCAGCCGTTCAATTGTCCACCCCCCATCCGGCTGAAGGCGGTAGACCAGCCGGTCGTGCAGGCGGCTGGGGCGGCCCTGCCAGAACTCGAAGGTATCGGGCTTCAAGCGGTAGCCCCCCCAGTGGGCCGGGCGGGGTACGGTTTCGGGGTAGCGGGCCTTGAACTCGGCGATGCGCTCCTCCAGCACCTCGCGGCCGGCAATCACCTGGCTCTGGGGGCTGGCCGCCGAGCCAATCTGGCTGTCGTAGGGGCGGCTGGCAAAATATTCGTCGGACAGTTGCGGCTCTACTTTTTCAACCCGGCCCTCGATGCGCACCTGGCGCTCCATGGGGGGCCACCAGAAGTTAAGGCAGGCCCAGGGGTTGGCCTCGAGCTCTTGTCCCTTGCGGCTGTGGTAATTGCTGAAAAACACCAGGCCCCCCTCGTCCAGGCCCCGCAGCAGCACCACCCGGCTGCTGGGCCGTCCATTTGCGCCCACCGTGGAGAGGGTCATGCCGTGGGGTTCGTAGAGGTGGGTCTCGATGGCTTCCGAAAGCCAGCGCTCGAGCTGCCGAAAGGGGTTGGGATCGGCGTCCTGCTCGCTTAAGGTGCCATAGGTGTAGTCGCTGCGGAGGTCGCGGAGCATGCTTGTATTATGCCCCTATTCCAAATCAACTATGCGGTAATGCGCCGGTAATCTCCTGGGCCTAGCTTAGGGGCAAACATGGGGTGTGACCCCCTGGATTTGGGTCAGCTTCAGGTGCCGGGGGCCGCGCTAAAAAGGGGGGGCGGTGAGGTGATTTTATGGCACACGTGATCTGTGAGCCCTGTGTGGGGGCCAAGCACCGCGACTGCATCGCGGTATGCCCGGTGGACTGTATCCATCCTAAACTCGAGGAAGACCAGGGCGAGGTGATGCTTTTCATCAACCCCGATGAGTGCATAGACTGCGGCGCTTGCGTGCCGGCCTGTCCGGTAGCAGCCATTTTTATCGAGCAGGATGTGCCGCCCCAGTGGCAAGGCTACATCGAAAAGAACCGCGACTACTTCGCCCTGGACAGGGCCAGCTTCCAGGCCAAGTGGGGAATTCACGGCGAAATCAGGCCCTGAGCGTTGCTTGCTTCAGTTTGGTTGGGAGGGGCTAAAGCGCCATACCCCGCGACAGAACCAGTTGCACACGGTAAGGTAGGCCTCGAGTTACTCCCCTCGAGGGTGCACAATATAGCCCCCCGAGCGCTCGTCGCGCTCCAGGCGCAAAAGCCCCCGCCGCTGGGCTTCCTCCAACAAAGCGCTAAACGAACGGAAGCCGTAGGAGGCTTCGTTGAAGCCCGGCTTGCGCCGCTTGAGGGTTTGCTTGACCAACGAACTCAGGATGCGCTCCTCCTCGCCGCGCTCGGCTTGCAGGGCCATGAGGGTCTCGAGCACAAGTTGCAGGGCCTCCTGCTGTTGATCCTGGGGCTTCTCGGGGGTTTTGCTCTTGGGCGCTGGCCTGCTGGCTTTGACGGCCCGCTTTTGGGCCAGTTCCTCCTGGATCAAGTCATCGTAGAAGATGAACTCGTCGCAGGCCGCGGTCAACAGATCCGAGGTGGACTTTTTTACGCCTACTCCGATTACCAGCCGATTGTTTTCGCGCAGCTTGGACACCAGGGGCGAGAAGTCGGAGTCGCCGCTGATGATTACAAAAGTATCCACGTGGGACTTGGTATAGCAGAGGTCGAGGGCATCTACTACCAGCCTGATATCGGCCGAGTTCTTACCCGAGAGGCGGGTATGGGGAATCTCGATAAGCTCGAAGCCGGCTTCATGCATGGAGGCCTTGAACTCCTTGTAGCGCTCCCAGTCGCAATAGGCCTTGCGCACCACGATGCTGCCTTTGAGCAGAAGCCGCTCGAGGATTTTCTGGATGTCGAACTGGGGGTACTTGGCCTCCCGAACCCCCAGGGCAATGTTTTCGAAGTCGCAGAAAAGCGCCATGTTTTTGATATCGGATCGGCCTGCCATAGTTTCACCACGCGGTAGGGGAGTGTCCTGCTCAAGTATAGAGGCCAAGCGCTCTTTGTTACGGACTACGGGGGTTTGGCACACAGGCTCAGGTCTTGCATCCATTGGTAACGCCTTGGTAATTGAGCCGGTTCAAGCTAGAGGGGAGCCCGCGAAAGAGGTGGCTCCCCCGGAACCGACAAGCGAGGTTGATCATGGCGACGCCGCAAAACTTTCCGTCCAAAGCCGTTTATATTCCGCTGGAGAACCTGGTTGCGCTCGAGGGTGACCTCTGCGTCCCTCCCGGGGCGGAGGGGGTGGTTCTTTTCGCCCACGGCAGCGGCAGCAGTCGGCACAGCCCGCGCAACCGCTACATTGCCCAGGAATTGCAACAAGCCGGTCTGGCCACCTTACTCTTTGATTTGCTGACCCCTGAAGAAGAGCAACTGGACGAGTACACCCGTCGGTACCGCTTCGATATTGGCTTGCTGGCTGACCGCCTGGTGGCCTCGAGCGACTGGCTGGTCCACAATGCCCTCACCCGGCCCCTGGCACAGGCCTTTTTTGGGGCCAGCACCGGAGCTGCGGCAGCCCTGCTAGCAGCAGCCCGGCTTCCCACCCGGGTGCGGGCGGTGGTTTCTCGCGGAGGGCGGCCCGACCTGGCGGGCCAGGCCCTGGAAAAGGTCAGGGCGCCTACCCTGCTGATTGTGGGGGGCTGGGACGAGGAGGTACTACGGCTCAACCAGCAGGCCTTTGAGCGGCTCAGTTGCGAGAAAAAGCTGGTGGTGGTGCCTGGGGCCACCCACCTCTTCGAGGAGCCGGGGAAGCTCCAGGAGGTGGCTCGCCTGGCGCGGGACTGGTTGGCCCGGTATTTGGGCACCGAAAAGGGGGCCCACCATGCCTGAACCCCTCTTCTTGGAGGCCCATCGGCTGCCGGTGGAATCGCTGCGCAAAACCTGCGACGCCAGCCGCTTCAGCTTCCACACCACAGCGGAGCTACAACCCCTGCAAGACTTTTTCGGCCAGGCCCGGGCCATTCGGGCGGTGGAGTTTGGGCTAAAAATGCCCCACGAGGGCTACAACCTGTTCGCCCTGGGGCCCATGGGGGTGGGCAAGCTGAGCCTGGTGCGACACTTCACCCAGACAGAGGCCCGGCAAGAGCCCCCCGCTTCGGACTGGGTGTACGTGCACAACTTCCTCGAGCCCCATAAGCCCCAGGCCCTGGGCCTTCCCGCCGGGCGGGGCGCTCAGCTCAAAGCCAGCATGGAGCGCCTGGTAGACGAGCTACGGGTGGCCATTCCGGCGGCCTTCGAGAGCGAGGACTACCGCACCCGGCGACAGATTATCGACGAGGAACTCAAGCAGAAGCAGCAAGCCAGCTTCGACGCCCTCCAGGCCGAGGCCAACCAGCAGGGCATCGCCATCATCCGTACCCCCATGGGCATGGGGCTGGCCCCGGTGCGTGGGCGGGAAATCATCACCCCTGAAGAGTTCGAAAAGCTGCCGGAGGAGGAGCAAAAGCGCATCCAGGAGGCCATGGAAGTCCTTCATCAGAGGCTACAGGCTGTCCTGCAACAAGCCCCCCAGTGGGAAAGCGAGCGGCGCCAGAAAATCCGCGAACTCGGCCGCGAAGTAACCCGCCACGCCATTGCCCACCTGCTGAGCGGGGTGCGTGCGTCCTACCAGGACCTGCCCGAGGTACTGGGGTATCTGGAGGTAGTCGAGCAGGATCTGATTGAAAATGCGGAGCAGTTTCTGGCAAACCCCGGTGAGTCGGAGAACCCTTTGGAAGCAGCCCTGGGCAAGATGCTTGCCGACAGCCGCAGCTTTGACCGCTACCGGGTCAACCTGCTGGTGGACAACGCTGGCAGCCAGGGCGCCCCGGTAGTGGAGGAAGACTATCCTGCGCTCGCCAACCTGCTGGGCCGCATTGAGTACCGGGCCCAGTTTGGCAACCTGGTTACCGACTTTACCCTGATTCGCCCGGGAGCCCTCCACCGCGCCAACGGCGGCTACCTGATTCTGGATGCCCGGCGGGTGCTCTTGCAGCCGTATGCCTGGGAGGAACTCAAGCGGGCCCTGCGGGCCAAAGAGATCCAGATTCGCTCGGTGAGCGATGTGCTGGGCCTCAGCAGCACCGTAACCCTGCAACCTGCCCCCATTCCCCTGCGGGTGAAGGTGATTCTGCTGGGCGACCGGCTCTTGTACTACCTGCTCTCGGCCTACGACCCCGACTTCCTGGAGCTCTTTAAGGTGGCCGCCGATTTTGAAGAGGACCTAAAGCGCACCCCCGAGGGGGAAGAGGCCTACGCCCGCCTGGTTGCTTCGCTGGCCCAGCGCGAGCAGCTGAGGCCCCTGGATAGGGAGGCTGTGGCTCGAGTGATCGAGCACGGTTCGCGCCTGGCTGCCGATGCCCACAAACTCTCAGCCGCCCTCGAGGCCCTCCTTGACCTGCTGCGCGAGGCCGATCACTGGGCGGCCCAGGCGGGGCGCGCGGTCATGACTGCCCAGGACATCGAGCAGGCCGTAGCCCAGCAGGTCTACCGGGCCAGCCGCCTCAAGGAGCGCTTGCAGGAGGCGGTGCAGCGCGGCACCCTGCTGGTAGACACCAGCGGGGCCAAAGTGGGGCAGATCAACGGCCTCTCGGTGCTGTCTCTTGGGGGGTATAGTTTTGGCCACCCCACCCGCATTACCGCCCGGGTGCGGCTGGGTAAGGGCGAGGTGGTGGACATCGAGCGCGAGGTGGCGCTGGGCGGCCCCCTGCACTCCAAGGGGGTGCTGATTCTGGCCGGGTTCCTGGGCGAACGCTACGCCCGCGAACGGCCCCTCTCGCTCTCGGCCAGCCTGGTCTTTGAACAGTCTTACGGCGGGGTGGAAGGGGACAGCGCCTCCATGGCCGAGCTGTGCGCAATCCTCTCGGCCCTGGCCCAGGTGCCCATCCGCCAGGGGATTGCCATCACCGGCTCGGTCAACCAGCACGGCCAGGCCCAGCCCATCGGCGGGGTCAACGAGAAGATCGAGGGCTTCTTTGAGGTTTGCCGCGATGCGGGCCTGAACGGCGAACAGGGGGTGATTATCCCCCGCGCAAACATCCAGCACCTGATGCTGAACCTGGAGGTGGTGGAAGCGGTGAAAAAGGGGCAGTTCCATATCTGGGCTGTGAACAGCGTGGACGAGGCCCTTTCGATTTTGACCGGCCTCGAGGCTGGCGAGCGGGGCGCGGACGGACGCTTTCCCGAGGGCAGCCTGAACGCTCGGGTGGAGGCCCAACTGAAGGCCTTTGCCGAGCAGGTGCGGGCCTTTGCCGCTCCAGGGGGGAACCCATGAACCGCATCCGCCGGGTCATCCTGGCCCTGGACGTGGCCGCCCGCGACCAGGAAAGCATCGCCGCGGCGGTGGAGCTGGCCGCCCGGCTGGGGGCCGAGGTGCTGGGGCTTTTCCTGGAAGATCCCCGCCTGCTGCGCTGGGCCCGCCTGCCGGTTGCCCGCCAGGTAAGCCCCTGGGGGGGTGCTCTGGACGAGGGGCGCCTGGAGGCCCAGCTCAAAGCTCTGGCGGCCCAGGCCCAAGCCGAACTCGAGCAGGCCGCCCGGCGGCGGGGAGTGGCCTGGCAGGCCGAGGTGCTGCGGGACGAGCTTGAACGTACCCTCAGCGAAAAGGCCCTGCAAGAGGACTTGTGGGTAATTGGCACCGCTGGTCGGGTCATGGGCCTGGCGGTACCGACCCTGGCTACGCTGCGGCTGGTCCTGCCCCAGGCGGCACGGTGGGTTTTGTGGCAGCCCCGGGGAGGGGCCTTTCGGCATCCTATGGTGGTCTTGCACGCCCAGGCCAGCCACCCCGAGGCCCTGCTGGAGGCTGCTCGGGCCTGGATGGAGCACCCCGCCGAGCCCCTGACGGTGGTGATGCTGGGTGAAAACGGCCTCGGCTCGCTTGTGCAGAACTGGCAGGTGCGGCACGGGGTTCTGGTGCGGCCTGTGCACCTGCGGACAGCTACGCTGGAACAGCTGCTCGAGGTCTTTGTTCGCACCGGATGCGATGGTCTGGTGGTCGGGGCCGACCTGCCCCTGCTGGCCGGGGAGGGGCTGGAACAGCTGCTGGCCCGCTTACCGGGGCCGCTGCTGATGGTGCGATGAAAAACGCCGAAATTGCCCGTATTTTTCAGGAAATGGCCGAGATGCTGGCCTTCCTGGGCGAGAACCCCTTCCGGGTGCGGGCCTACGCCCAGGCCGCCCGCACCCTGGCCGACCTCGAGGCCCCCATCGAGGCGGTGGCGGCCCAGGGAACTGAGGCCCTGGAGGCCCTGCCCGCCATCGGCCCCGACCTGGCCGCCAAAATCCAGGAGTACCTGCACACTGGTGCCATCCAGGCCCACGCCCGGCTGGCCCAGCAGGTGCCCCAGGGCATCCTGGAGGTGCTGCGGGTGCCGGGGGTGGGGCCCAAGACCGCCAAACTGCTGTGGGACAGGCTGGGGGTGAACTCGCTGGAAACGCTGCAGGCCGCGCTGGCCTCGGGCCGGGTGCGGGGGCTGCCCGGTTTTGGCGAGAAAAAACGCCGGCATCTGCTGGAAAACCTGGCCCTGGCCGAAACCGCCGCCCAGCGCCGGCCCCTGGGCGCGGTGCTGGGGCAGGCCCGGGCCTTGCTTGAGCAAGTGCGGGCCCAGCCGGGGGTGGTGCAGGCCGAAGTCTGCGGCTCGCTCAGGCGCTACCGCGAGACGGTGGGCGACCTCGATTTTCTGATTGCCACCGAAAAGCCGGCCGAGGTGCTGGCGGCCCTGGTGCGCCTGCCGGGCATTGCCGATGTGGAGGCGGTAGGGGAGAACCGGGCCACGGTCTTTTTGCAGGGGGGCTTGCAGGTGGACTTCAAGACCGTGCCCCCGGCGGCCTGGGGTAGCGGCTTGCAGTACCTGACCGGCTCCAAAGCCCACAGCATCAAGCTGCGCACCCTGGCCCAGAAACAGGGCCTTAAGCTCAACGAATACGGGGTCTGGCGGGGGAAAGCCCGCCTGGCCGGCGAGGACGAGGAGGGGGTCTACCGGGCCCTGGGCCTGCCCTGGATACCGCCCCCCTTGCGGGAGGATAGCGGTGAAATCGAGGCGGCCCAGGGCGGGCGGCTGCCCCGGCTGGTCACCCTTCAGGAGATTCGTGGCGACCTCCAGGTGCACTCCAGGTGGTCGGACGGCAAGGCCAGTTTGCTCGAGCTGGCCCAGGCCGCAGCAAAGCTGGGCTATGAGTACCTGGCCGTCACCGACCACTCCCAGAGCCTCAAGGTGGCCCATGGGGTGCCGCTGGACAAAGTACAGGCCCGCCTGAAGGAGATACGCCAGGTCAACGAACAAACCGGCGGCAAGCCCTATTTGCTGGCCGGGGCCGAGGTGGAGGTTCTGGCCGATGGTTCCCTGGACTACCCCGAGAAAGTGCTGCGGGGGCTCGAGGTGGTGCTGGTGGCCGTGCACTCCCACTTCCACCTGAGCCGCGCCCAGCAGACTAAGCGCATCTTGCGGGCGCTGGAGCATCCCGCCGTACACATCCTGGCTCACCCCACCGCCCGCATGCTGGGGGTGCGCAAGGAGCTCGAGGCCGACTGGGAGAAGATTTTCCGGCGGGCCCAGGCCCTGGGGAAGGCCCTGGAAATAGACGGATACTACGACCGCATGGACCTGCCCGATACCCTGGCCCGCCAGGCTGGCGGAATGGGCCTCCTTTTTTCCCTCTCCACCGATGCCCACCAGCTCGATCACCTGCGCTTCATGGAGCTGGCGGTGGGTACGGCCCAGCGGGCCTGGTTGGGGCCTCAGCAGATTCTCAACACCCGCTCCCTGGCGGCCCTTCTGGACTGGCTTCGGGCGGTGCGGGGGTAATGGGCCGGTAACGCCGAAGGCCCAATCTGATATGGATGGAAGGCATGGTTTCCCTTTGCCTGACCGGCGACCTGATGCTGGGCCGGCTGGTGAACGAGGCTCTGCTGCGCTACGGGCCAGCCTATCCCTTTGGCAACGTGCTGGACGAGTTTTGCCGGGCCGACTTGCGGCTGGTGAACCTCGAGTGTGTCATCTCGGACCGGGGCCGCCCCTTTAGCCGCTGGGAAAAGGCTTTTCACTTCCGCGCCCATCCCCAGGCCCTGAGGGCGCTCCAACTGGCCCGCATAGACTGCGTGGTGCTGGCCAACAACCACGTGCTGGACTACGAGGAGGAAGCCTTCCTGCAGATGCTGGAACTGCTTCAGGGGGCCCACATTCCCTACGTGGGGGCCGGGCGTAACCTGCTCGAGGCCCGCCGCCCGGTGCTTTTGCCAACCCAAAGCGGCCCGGTGGGGGTGGTGGCCTTCACCGACAACGAACCGGGCTGGAAGGCGGGCCCCCACACCCCCGGCACCCACTACCTGCCCGTAGCGCCGGAATCGCTGCCGGTGCTAAAGGAGCAGATTGGCCAGGCCCGCGCCCAGGGGGCCCGCTGGGTGGTGGTCTCGGCCCACTGGGGGCCCAACATGCGCTTGCGTCCTCCGCCCCACTTCCGGGCGTTTGCCCATGCGCTTATAGAGGCTGGGGCCGACGTGTTCCACGGGCACAGCGCCCATGTTTTCCAGGGCCTCGAGGTCTACCGGGGGAAGCCCATCCTCTACGACTGCGGCGAGTTTGTGGACGACTACGCGGTAGACCCGGTGCTGCGCAACGACTGGGGCCTTTTATACCGGGTGGAGCTCGAGGAAAAACGCATTGGGAAAGTGGAGCTAATGCCCCTCTACATTGATAACTGCCAGGTCAACCTGGCTACCGGCCCTACCTGGGAGGCCATTGCAGAACGGATGCAAATGCTCTCGGCGGAACTGGGTACCCCGGTCTCGCGCGAAGGTACGCGATTGTGGGTAACCTGCTAGAGGAGGCCACCATGCGCCAGCGTTCGCATCATCCCCGGGCCCCTACCCCCTACTGGGCGGAAGCGTTGGAGGGCCTTTGGACTCGGCTGAAAAGCCAACCCGATGGACTAAACCCTGCTGAGGCCCGTCGCCGCTTGCAACAGTGGGGTCCCAATACCCTGCAAGCCCAGCGGCGCACCACGGCCCTGGCGGTTTTGCTGGCCCAGTTCAAGAGCCCCCTGGTGCTGATGCTGGTCTTTGCGGCCTCGGTCTCGGCACTGGTGCAGGAATGGCTGGATGCCTTCATTGTGCTCCTGATAGTGCTGGGCAGCGCTTTGCTTTCTTTCGTGCAGGAGTACAGCGCCAGCCGGGCGGTGGAGAAGCTACTGGCCAGGGTTCAGGTTCGGGTTTGGCTGCTGCGCGGGGGCCAGACCCTGCACCTCCCCGCCGAGGAGGTAGTTCCGGGCGATGTGGTGCTGCTCTCGGCGGGCAGCCTGATTCCTGCCGATGGTCGGGTGCTCGAGGCCAAGGACTTCTTCGTCAGTCAGGCGGCCCTCACCGGTGAGACCTTCCCGGTAGAGAAGCGCCCAGGGGTGGTGCCACCGGAAGCCAGCCTGAGCGAGCGCACCAACTGCGTTTTCATGGGTACCAGCGTGCGTAGCGGTACCGCCCGCATGCTGGTGGTCGAGACCGGGGCCAGCACGGCTTTTGGAAAGATTGCCGACCGGCTGGCCCTACGCCCCCCCGAGACCGAGTTCGAGCGGGGGATTCGGCAGTTCGGCTTTTTGCTGACCCAGGTCATGTTGCTGATGGTGCTACTGGTTTTTGCGGTCAACGTGTTTGGCGAGAAGCCCCCCATCGACTCGCTGCTTTTTGCCATTGCGCTGGCGGTGGGCCTGACCCCCGAACTGCTGCCAGCCATCATCGGGGTGAACCTGGCCAAGGGCGCCCAGCGCATGGCCCGCCACGGGGTAATTGTGCGCCGCTTGAGCGCCATCGAGAACCTGGGCAGCATGGACGTGCTCTGCACCGACAAAACCGGCACCCTGACCGAGGGGGTGGTACGGCTGGACGGTGCGCTGGACTCGGGGGGGCGGCCCTCATCCCAGGTCCTGCGACAGGCTTTCTGGAACGCTTACTTCCAGACCGGGCTGGCCAACCCCCTCGACCAGGCCATTGTGGAGGCGGCTTCCCGGGCGGGCCTGGATGCCGCCCAGGTGGAAAAAGTGGACGAGATTCCCTACGACTTCGGCCGCAAGCGCCTGAGCGTGGTGATGGAGCAGTCAGGAGCGCGGATGCTGGTGAGCAAAGGGGCCCTGGAGCAAATCCTCGAGGTCTGCACCGACCTCGAGGAGGAAGGCCAGGTTCGGCCTCTGGACGACGCCGATCTCGAGCGCCTCGAGGCGCTCTACAGCCATTACAGCGAGCAGGGCTACCGGGTGCTGGGGTTGGCCTGTAAGCCGGTCTCTACCCAGCAGGCCGTCTTTACCCGCGATGATGAGCAAGACCTTACCTTCCAGGGGTTTTTGCTCTTCTTCGACCCCCCCAAAGCGGGTGTGCAGGACACCCTGACCCAACTGGCCCGCCTGGGCGTGAACCTCAAGATCATTACCGGGGACAACCGCAAGGTGGCAGCCCACCTGGCCGCGCAGGTGGGGATGGAGGTGCGGGGGCTACTGACCGGGCGGGAGCTCGCCACCCTCCCCGACGAAGCCCTTTGGCACCAGGCCGAGCGCTGCAACCTGTTTGTGGAGGTAGACCCTACTCAGAAGGAGCGCCTGATTCTGGCCCTGCAAAAAACCGGCCACGTGGTGGGCTATATGGGCGATGGCATCAACGATGCCCCAGCCCTGCACGCAGCCGATGTGGGCATCTCGGTGGATCAGGCGGTGGACGTGGCTAAAGAAGCCGCCGACCTGGTGCTGCTCGAGTCCGACCTGGATGTCCTGCGGGAAGGCATCGAAGAAGGGCGCAAGACCTTCGCCAACACCCTAAAGTACATCTTCACCACCACCAGCGCCAACTTCGGCAACATGTTCAGTATGGCCGGGGCCTCGGCTTTTTTGCCCTTCTTGCCCCTGCTGGCCAAGCAAATTCTGCTCAACAACTTTCTCTCCGACCTACCGGCGGTGGGCCTGGCTACCGATAATGTAGACCGCGAATGGCTGGAAAAACCCCACCGCCTGGATATGCGCTTCATTCGCAATTTTATGGTGGTATTTGGCCTGATCAGCTCGGTCTTCGACTACCTGACCTTTGGCTTGCTGCTGTGGGTTTTTCGTGCCAGTCCGGAGCAGTTTCGCACCGGCTGGTTCATGGAATCCCTGCTCACCGAGCTCTTGGTAGCGCTGGTCGTGCGTACCCGCCGTCCCTTCTTCCAGAGCCGACCCGGTCGCCTGTTGCTTTGGTCTACCCTGCTGCTGACCGTGCTGGCCGTGCTGATGCCGTATCTCCCTTTTAGCGATGTTTTTGGTTTGGTGCCCTTGCCCTACCCACTGCTGCTGGGGCTCCTGGGCCTGACCTTGCTGTACGTTTTGCTGGTGGAGTGGGTCAAGGGGGTTTTCTACCAGCGTTTCTCGAGCCGGGTTTAGGCGATCCTGTAAGATGCAAATATCCTTTGCTGGCCGAGCCTTATTGCGCAGCCATATAGATTTCTATTTATACCGGATTCAAAAAGACAGTCTAACAAAACAAAAAAAACACCAGAGGCTGTCTTTTTGAATCCTAGAGCTCACCCCTCCCGAACGGTCGGCGAAGAAAGCGTCTCCCTTCCAAGGGGCGGTATCGCCCTCCGCTACGCGGATAACTTCGGTCGGGTTAGTTTGTCACCAAAGGGTGACGAACTAACCGAATCTGGTAATCCTGAAAGTCTTTTCGTCTTCACCCTGCCTGGCCCATCGTTTGGCTTACTTCCTCTGGATTGCTCCGTCGGACTTTGGCCTTCTCGCAAGGTTTTTCAGCTCAAATGCAGGTTGGGTTTGGGAACTTAAAAAGCCGGCTTTTTGCTAGCGTGAAAGGTATTCAACCAACAACCGCCCCAGCACCCGACGCAAGCGAGGGTAGCGGGCCAGTAGCCAACCCAGCAATAAGGCCAAGCCCAGCGTCTCGTTGGGATGCTGCTCGGCCCAACCCATGCTTTCCTGATCAAACCGCCGGGCGGCCTGTTGCAGCCGGGCCCTGGCCTCTGCGCGGTCTGGGGGTTGATCGGACACATTGCCCATAGGCATTCCTGCAATCCACCGACCGAGGCTAGCGAAGCATACTGCGGGCCCGCCACCACAACCCTGCGGCCATTAGAAGCGACAGCAGGCTGACCAGCAAAGCCGCCAGAGGTGGGGCCATCAGGCTGCTGAACCACAAATAAGCCGCCCACAGAAAAACCAGCAACCCGCCCAGTACCAGCAGGCCAGCCACCACCAACACAAGGAGCGCGCTCACTACGCGCAGAAAGCCCATCCGTAGTGAGCGCGCCTCGGCCTCCAGCACATCCAGGAGGCCCAACAAGACCTCAACTATTCCCGCCACACCCGGCGCCCCATCAGCGCCCGCCGCTCGGTGAACCAGCCTGCCACCAAGCCGACCCCGAAAGCCGCCAACACGCTCAAGAAAGGACGTTCTTCGATGCGGTGCTCCACATTATGGATGATTTTGTCGCCCCGTTCACGGACGGTATCAAAGGTGTGGAACATCTCTTCGCGCAGGTGCTTGCTCTCGTCCTTCAGATTGACGCGCATGGCCTGGGCCAGCTCACTCAAGTCCTTGCGGAGCAGGGTCAGGTCGTTGCGGATGTCCTGCAACTCTCTCGTCACGTTGGGTTCCATGATGGCCATAACCACCTCCTTGATGGGCTTTCTTTGCAAGCTTAAAGCTACTCCTAACGCTATGGGGCAGGTGTCCCGATTGCACCGCGCTGTGGGGCGGGTGTCCCGAGTAGGTCAAAGTTGGATACAGGAATGATTTGTGCCTGATTGGTAATGCCCTGGTAATATCTACATGTCACCCTAAAGCTGATGGTGCAGTAACGAAAGGGGTGAGTTTGTGCGGTGGTTGCTGCTGGGCCTGCTGGTGGTGGGATGGGCAGTGGCCTCCCAGCCCCCTGCGGGCCGGTGGGTACGAGTAGGAGAGTCGGCGCATTTCCGCTACTACGAGCTGGCCGATTACCAGAACACCCCCAGGGCCCTGAGCCGGGCTCAGGTAAGCATTGCGCTATTGCGCCTCGAGGTGTTCTGGGAACTGGTAGCCCCCCAGTGGAACTACCCTCCCGAGGCAAAAATTGCTTATTACAGGTTTGCTTCTGCCGACGATCTGGCTCGCCTGACGGGGCGCAGATTCAACGATAGGGCGCTTTCGGGACAGGGAATAGTGCTGAGCATTCACGCCTCCGACCCCTACGAACTGGCCCAGGTGCTCACCGAACAAACCTCGCCCCACCGCATTGCCGATTTCTGGCTCGAGGGCATTGCCCGCTACTATGCCTGGCCCTGGATGTACTGCCCCGAAGACAACTGTGCATGTGCCTACCAGGCCCGGCTGGGGGGATGGAACCAACGCTCGGTGCATTACTGGGCCCAGGCCGACCTGCGCAAGGGGGTGCTACCGCGTCTCGAGGAACTGGTTTATACCAACTTGCTGTTCGAGCGCTTGCCTACCGCTACCGCTTACCCAGCCGCCGGTTCTTTTGTGGCTTTTTTGCTCGAGGTTCTGCCCGCCCAACTACCGCAGTTCCGGCAATTTCTGACCCTGGCCGCAAGTGCCCGCTCACAGGCTGAACTGCTGGCGGCTTTTCAACAGGTCTTTGGCCTGAGTCTTAGCACAGCTGAGGTGCGGTGGCATCGGTTTCTGGAAGGTTGGAACGAGGGTGATCTCCGATGAAGGGTGTGCTGAGGGCGTCAGAAGGCAGAAAGTAGAGCGTTGTTTTGCCAGGAGGCTTATATGGTAGATAGACCGATCCTGATCGCATATGCCACCCGAGGCGGAACGACCCAGGGGGTGGCCGAGGCCATCGCCAGGGTAATGCGGGAAAAAGGGGCCCTGGTGGAGGTGAGACCGGTAGAACAGATTCGAGATTTGAGCGCCTACCGGGCGGTGGTGCTGGGCAGCGGGGTGCGCGACGAAAAGTGGCTTCCCGAAGCCATGCACTTTGTGACCGACCACCGGCAAACCCTGGCCAAACTCCCCTTGGTTTACTTTTTGGTGTACAGCCAGTTGCTCCAGGAATTCCCCCAGCGCATCGAGGAGGTGCTAGGCTACCTGAGCGAGGTGCGCCGCACGGTAGAGCCCCTCGAGGTAGCCATTTTCTCGCGAGACCAGCAGTCCATGCCCCCCCAGATGCTGGTCAATGCCAGGGCTACCCCGAGGGGCGAATGGAGCGGATGGGAGCCGATCTCGAGCTGGGCCGAGCGGGTGTACCGACAGCTCGAAAAACAGCCCAGTACGTGAAGCACAGCCATTGCTTTCAGGGCATCCTCAGAGCCTATTCAGGGCAGACTCGATTGGCTTTGTTAGGCTGCTTTTGGGGTTCTCCCCCGAGGCTGCTTATAGGTTGGCTGAGCTTCAGGCCAGGGTAGCTGTGTTGAGCAGGCTTGCCGGAGGAGCACAGCCATCCCTATCTGGGACGCTAAAGGCAAGGGACGTGTCACCCTGCCCTGGCGGGCTATACTGAAGGTGCCGGATACCGCAACCCGGGCTGTTCGCTCGGGGCCAGATTTGACCGGGGCTTGAATAACCCGGTGGCTTCGTCTCACTCGGATATTCGGGAAAGGGGGCGGCCATGTTCTTCTGGAAGTTCAGCGACGGAACCACCGTGTATAGCCATGCACGGGTAGAGGGGGGAAGCCCTTTTGCCAGGCATCTGCGGCAGGAACTGATCAGCCTGGTCTATGGATGTGGCCCTTTGGTCTGGTTGACGCCGGGGACGCATGCGGTAGAGCTTGACCCATGTTCCGACGAGTTGCTGGCCTTGTGGCTCGAGCAGGAGGCCAGAGGGTATGGCCTTACCATCACCGAGACCGATTTTGTCCCCACCCATCCTGCCCTGGTTGGGCCTGCTGGAGGCGGCCGTGGTCAAGTGGCCTGGTAGTTACCCGGCCAGCCGAGCTATCCCTGGGGACAAACACCCCTTGGCAAGGTTGCCACACAGGACTACCCTGAAGATGCAAGGAGGTAAGTCGGCAACGGCTTTCCTTCCTCCCACCTCAGCAGCCTCTTCCCAAGGGAAAGGTCGCTGAGGTGTTGGTTTGAAGCGAGTGGAGGTGGGTATGTATCAACGCATTCTGTTGCCCATAGATGGCTCACCCCCCAGCGAGCACGCGGCGGCAGTGGGGCTGGCTCTGGCCAAGCGCCTGGGGGCCTCGGTGGTGCTGGTGCATGTCATTGAGCCGCAGCGCTACCGCGAGCTGCGCGATGTGCAGGAGGCCCTCGAGCGGGCCCGTACGGTGGGTCGGGCTTTGCTCGAGCAGTGGGAGCGTAAGGCCAGCCGCGCCCAGGTGGCCTGTGCTACCCAGCTCACCAGCACCGAACCCGAGAGCAGGCCCGGCGTGGCCGAGGCCCTGGTGGATGCCGGGGTAGCCCATGGCTGCGACCTGGTGGTGATGGGTACGCACGGCCGCACGGGGCTGCCCCGCGTTTTGCTGGGCAGCGTGGCCGAGCGGATGGCCCGGCTGGCCCCCGTACCGCTTTTGTTGGTGCGGGGGGACGATACCAAACCCACCCTGTTCAAACGCATTCTGGTGGCCATTGACGGCAGCTCTTGCAGCGATCTGGCCCTGCAACATGCCGACGAACTGGCTGGGGCACTGAAGGCCCGGCTCTTGGTGGTCTATGTGGTGCCCGACCTATCCCAGCTCTATGTGAGTGCGGGACGGGCCTGGATGTTTACCGACCCGGCCCAGCTCCAGGCCCAACTGGCCCAGGAACAGGCCCACCTGCGCGAGCAGGGCGAGTTCATTTTGCGAGAAGCCGCCCAACGCTGCAAACACGCCCGCGTACACACCGTGCTGCGCGAGGCCGACCGGCACCTGATTGGCGAGCGCATCCGCGAGGTAGCCGAGGAAGAGAAGGCCGAGCTGATCGTGATGGGCACCCACGGACGTACTGGGCTACGCAAGTTCTTGCTGGGTAGCGTGGCCGAGGATGTGGCCCAGCAGGCCCGCCAGCCCATTCTGCTGGTGCGCAACCCGGCGGCCCTGACCCATCCCGACGAGACCCACCTGCCCCCGCCGGGGGAGCGCTAAGTGACCCTGTAGCAAAGCTGCTCATAAAAGAGCCAACGAGGAGGAGCTATGTATAACCGGATTCTGATTCCCACCGATGGAAGCGCCCCCAGCGAGGCCGCGGTCAAGGCGGGCCTCGAGCTGGCCAAAAGCCTGGGGGCCGAAGCGACCTTGCTTTATGTGGTGGAGCCGGTGGTAGCCCGTATGCTGATTGGGCCCGAGACCATTCCCTACTACCCCGAGCTGTCGCGTGACCTCGAGGTAGCAGGCAAGCAAGCCCTGGAGCGGGCCGAGGGGTTTGCCCAGTACCTGGGGGTTCCGGTCAGGACCGAGCTCAAGCAGGGCAACGCAGCCCAGGTTATTGTGGAGGAGGCTGCCCTTCACGACCTGGTGGTGATGGGCACCCACGGGCGCAGTGGGCTGGATCGACTCCTGCTCGGCTCAGTGACCCAGAAGGTCTTGCAACGCTGCCCCAGGCCGGTGCTGGTGGTGCGCTTGAGCGAGCCACACCACCCGTAAGGGACTGCTATGAAAGCCAAGCAGATCATGGCCAGGCCCATTGTGGCCGTCTCGCCCAAGACGCCGTTGGTGGAGGTGGCCCAGAAAATGCTCGAGCACCACATTGGCTCCGCGCTGGTGGTGGATGACAAAGGCCAGCTGGTGGGCATCATCACCCAGGGCGATTTTTGCCGCCACCCGGGGCGTATGGTGCCTTTTTCCCTGTTCGAGAGTGCTAATGTGCTGGCCAACTGGCTCTACCCCGATCAGGTCGAGAAAGTCTATCAAGCAGCCCGCAACCTGCGGGCCCAGGACATCATGCGCAGCCCGGTGGTCACGGTCTCGCCCGAGGCTTCGCTAAAGCGAGTGCTGGCCCTGATGCTCGAGCACGATGTCAACCGCATCCCGGTAGTGCGCGGGGGTAAAGTGGTGGGCATTATTTCGCGCTACGATTTGCTCAAATGGATGATGCAAGCGCAAACTGATTAGATAGAGGCCCTGCCCACCGTGGGCGCATGTGTGTGGGTACGCGCGGTTCACAAAAGCACAGAAGTCTGCTTCGGCAGCCAGCAACCGATGCTACAGGGGCGTACCTTGTGAAAGGAGGTATATGCTCAACAAAGCGCAAATCACCTATCTCCAGGAGGCCATCGCACCGCATCCGGCCCCGCTGCTCTCCTTGTACCTCGATGTGAACCTGGCCAACCCCGACAATAGCGGCAAGGCCTACGTGCTGCGGGCCAAGGAAGCCCTCGAGCGCCTCGAGGTGCCGTCGGCCCTTAGCAAAAAAGTGCTCGAGCGCCTGCAGCACTACATCCCCCAGGGCCGTACCCGGGCGCTCTTTGTGGCCGAAGATTTGTTTGAAGACTACCACCTGCAGGTCGAGCTGCCCCTGCTCGAGCCCCGCGCGGGGGTGGAAGCCCACTGGGGGCCGCCTTACCTGGCCCCGCTGCTCTTTGCCCTCGAGGAGTACCAGCGCTACGGCGTGGTACACATGGATCAGGAGCGCCTGCGGCTATTCGAGGTATTCCTGGGCGAGATTGAAGAGGTGGCCGATGCCTTCCGGCTCCTGGACACCCACAACTGGCGTTACCTGGGCGAAGACCGCACCGGCACGCCCGGACGCAGCGCCGCACCGGCTACCAGTGACGTGGGCGTGGCGGCGCGGGGCGGTTCGGGCAAAGATCATTTTCGGCGGCGGGTGGACGAGTGGAGCCAGCGCTTCTTTCGTGAGGCCGGTGTCATTCTGCAACAGCAGATGGCCCAGCGCGGCCTGGAGCGGCTGATTTTGCTGGGGGTGCCCGAGGAAGCCCGGCAAGCCCTCCCCAGGCCGGTAGCCGAAAAAGTGGTGGCCCTGCTGCCCCCGCTACACACCGCTACCCCCAGTCCGGCGGAGGTGCTCAAAACCGTCTCGGCGACCATCGAAGCAGTGGAGCGACGGGAAGAGGAAGCCCTGCTCTCGCAGGCGCGGGAGAAAGGGGTGGGGGGCCTCGAGCAGGTGCTGAGCCTCTTGCAGGAGGGGCGCTTGCAATACGTGCTGGTGCCCTGGCACCTGCAGGAAAAAGCCTGGCGCTCTGGCGATGGCTGGGTTGGCAGCAGCTTCCAGGCCGCCCAGGCCCACAGCCCCGGCCAGCCGGTAGAGGAAGTCGAGCTCAAGCGGGTCTTGCCCGAGCTGGCCGCCCACTATGGCACCAAGCTCGAGTTTGTGCATGCCGAAGTCGCAGAGCGCTTGCAGCAGGAGCTGGGCGGTCTGGCCGGTATGCCCCGCTGGTAATCCTCTGGTAATGGCCAGAAGCTAGCCTGAGGGTAAGGAGGGTAGCCATGACCAAGCCCATGGTTCCCACAGCAGAGGCTAGGCCCACCCAGCGCAATGCCCTCGAGATGCGGGGTATTTCCAAGCGCTTTCCGCTGGTACAGGCCAACCAGAATGTGGATTTCTCGGTACGCTGGGGCGAGGTACACGCCCTGGTCGGCGAAAACGGCGCCGGTAAATCCACCCTGATGAAAATTCTCTACGGCATCCAGCGCCCCGATGCGGGGGAGATCTGGATTGATGGAGAGAAGCGAATCCTCCGCGACCCCCACGACGCCATTGCCCTGGGGATTGGAATGGTGCACCAAAACTTCACCCTGGTGGAGCCTTTTAGTGTGCTGGAGAACGTGATTCTGGGGCACGAACCCACCGCTCCACTAGGTCTGGATATGGCCGAGGCGCGCCGCCGGGTAGAGGCCCTGGTGCGGCAGTTTGAATTTCAGCTCGACCTCGACCGCCGGGTGGAGGATTTGCCGGTGGGGTTGCGGCAAAAAGTGGAGATCCTCAAGGCCTTGTACCGGCAGGCCCGCATCCTGATTCTGGACGAACCCACCGCTGTGCTCACCCCGCAGGAGACCGACGACCTCTTCCGCTTTCTGCGGGAGTATGCAGCCCAGGGCAACGCAGCGGTTTTTATCTCGCACAAGCTGCTCGAGGTCATCCAGGTCTCCGACCGTATCTCGGTCATGCGCGATGGCCGCATGATCGGCACCATTCCCACCCCAGGGGCCACCCTGCCCCAGATCGCCCGGATGATGGTGGGGCGCGAGGTGGAGCTCAGGGTGGAAAAAGGCCCGGCCCATCCCGGCGAGGCGGTGCTCGAGGTCGCTCACCTGACGGTGGCCCAGGCCAGAGAAAAACCCTTGGTGCGGGATGTGAGCTTTGCGGTGCGGGCCGGCGAGATTGTGGGCATCGCTGGGGTGCAGGGCAACGGCCAATCCGAGCTGGTCGAGGCCCTGACCGGGCTGCGGCCCTACACCGGCGAGGTGCGCTTTTTGGGCCGCTCGCTCGACCACGGCGACCCCCGCAGGGTGCGGCGGGCGGGGGTTTCGCACATCCCCGAAGACCGCAACCAGCGGGGGTTGGTGATGGGCTTTACCAGCGCCGAGAACCTGATCCTGGGCGACCACAACCAGCCTCCCTACGCTGGGCCCTGGGGTTTTTTGAACCAGGAGGTGATAGAACGAACTGCTAGCCAGCGCATCGAGGCCTTCGATATCCGGCCCCGCTCCACCACCCTGAGCGCCGACCGCTTCTCGGGGGGCAACGCCCAGAAAATCATCGTGGCCCGCGAGCTATCCCGTAACCCCCGGCTCCTGATTGCAGCCCAGCCCACCCGGGGCATTGACATTGGCGCGACCGAGTTTGTGCACGAGCAAATCATCCGGGCCAGAGACCGGGGTGTGGCGGTGCTCCTGGTCAGCGCCGACCTGGGAGAGATTATGGTCCTGTCGGATCGCATCCTGGTGATGTATGAAGGGCAGATTGTGGGCGAACTGCCCGCCCAGGAGGCCACCGAAGAGAAGCTGGGCCTGCTGATGGCTGGGGTGAAAGCCTAGTAGCGGCCCCTTGAATACCCGCTTTGCGGGGTGGCTAAGATGCCCCGCTTGGCCTGAAATGTCTTTTATCCCAGGGCTACGTCCAGGGCCATCATCACCACAAAACCCAGCATCAGCGCCAGGGTGGCCAGGTCGGTGTTGCCGCTTTGCTGCATCTCGGGCACCACTTCCTCCACCACCACAAAAATCATGGCCCCTGCGGCAAAGCTCAGGGCATAAGGGAGCAGGGGCTGGGCTATCAGTACAAATGCTGCGCCCAGCACCCCGGCTGGAATTTCAACGGTGGCCGAAAGCTGACCAAACCAGAAGCTCTTAAAGGGCGAGAGCCCCTCGCGCCGCAGCGGCATGGCCACGGCCAAACCTTCGGGGAAGTTCTGGAGTCCGATGCCAATCGCCAGGGCAATGGCCCCCCCCAGGGTGGCCTCGGGAATGCCATAGGCGACCGCCCCAAATGCCACCCCCACGGCCAGCCCTTCGGGGATGTTGTGCAAGGTGATGGCCAGCACCAACAAAATGCTGCGGTGCCAGCGGGTTTTGGGGCCTTCGGCGCCCTCGGTGGGCTCCTTGAGGTGCAGGTGCGGCAAAATTTTGTCGGCGCTCCATACGAAAGCCCCGCCCAGTAGAAAACCTATGGCCACCGGGAGCCACTGGCCTTGGGTCATTTCCAGGGCGGGGGCCAGCAGCGACCAGTAACTGGCCGCCAGCATCACTCCACCGGCCAAGCCCAACAGGGCATCCAGCAGACGAGGGCTGACCTCCCTGGTTACAAAAACCGTTGTGGCCCCTAGCGCCGTGATGCCCCAGGTGAACCCGGTCGCCAGCAGGGCCTGTTGAAGGGGGGATAGGGTTTCCAGCCAGTGCAACATGCCATTCCTTTAGCGCCGGGGGCCTACCAGATACACCGCCCCCCAGGCCTTGTAGCGGCTCTCGAGCACATCCTGCCGCACGGCCCCGCTTTGCAGCCGAACCGTTCGGTAAACCCGTACCAGCGCCCCCTCAGCGGCAAAATCAATCTGTCGGCGGTAGCCGGGGGGCAGGGTGGCATCGTAGATGTAGCGGGTGGGTAGGGGAGGGGTGCGCCAGAGTATCACCGGCCCCCGCCAGGTGACTTCGCGGTCTTTGGTTCCAAAGAAGCGGAAGGTCAGGTTCTGGCCCTGGATGGAGGTCTGGATCAGCAGGTAGCCAGGGGTGTCGTTTTTGAAGCGCAAATCCTTGGGCGGGGCGGTGGTGGCGTCGAGGCCGGTGGGTTTGTAGTAGCCCACCTGATAGCTGTGGGGGTGGCGCTCCACGATGGGCAAGCTGCTAAAATAGGCCGCCCGGAAGAGCGTGGTGCAGACCTGGCAGACCCCACCCCCCACATCCCATACGGTCTGGTCACCCCGAATCACCCAGGCTTTCTGGTAGCCGGTAGCGGGCGTGACCGGCCCCAGGGCTCGGTTGAACGAAAACACTGTGCCGGGAGGTATTTGAACGCCATCGAAGCGGGAGGAAGCCAGCCGGATGTTGTGAACCCGGCTGGGCGGCGAACCCGCAAAGTTGGTGGTTCCCTCGCCCACCAGCTCCACGATGCCGCGCTCGAGTAGGTCGTGCACGCTGGGCCTCGGCTGCTCCACCGTCACGGGCAGCACAAAAGAGGGCTTGCTCGCCTCGAGCGCAGCCCGGTAGGTCAATCGCACCGCTTCGGTGTCAAAGCGGTACCCCAGTTTCTGCACCGCAATCCAGCCCTTCTGGGGGTCGAGGATAAAACGCGCCGGGCGTGCCGGGCGGCTCAGTTGGCCGATTAGCTGCTCCAGCGCGGCCTCGCTTGGGACAGGGTAGCGCCGGGTTCCGATGTACTCCACCACGCTTCCCTTTTCCAGCACCTGTTCCCGTACCACCCAGACCGCCTCTGGGCCGGCCCAGGCCAGCGAGAGCAAGCTAAGTAGAGCGATGAGTGCACGCATGATTCCCTCTGAGCCAACCTCCATTGCTCACCCCCAGGCTAGCTTGCAGGGATTACCAGGGCATTACCCCATTTAGGGCGGTAATCACCTGGTAATGCCCGCTCACTAGGGTGAGCACTGGAGGGGGTGGTTATGGCCGGGGTTGTACTCGAGCACCTGACCAAGCGCTTTGGCAGGGTGGTGGCAGTCAAGGATTTTAGCCTGAGCGTGCGTGACCGGGAATTTATTGTGCTGGTAGGGCCTTCGGGCTGTGGCAAGACCACTGTGCTGCGCATGATTGCGGGCCTCGAGACCCCCACCGAAGGGCGCATCTACATTGGAGACAAACTGGTCAACGATATGCCTCCCAAAGACCGTGACATCGCCATGGTCTTTCAAAACTATGCGCTGTATCCTCACATGAGCGTCTACCACAACATGGCCTTTGGTCTCGAGCTGCGCCGCACCTCGAGGGCCGAGACCAGGGCACGGGTCGAGGAAGCCGCCCGGATCCTGCAAATCGAACATTTGCTGGAGCGCAGGCCGCGCGAACTTTCCGGCGGGCAGCGCCAGCGGGTGGCGCTGGGGCGGGCCATTGTGCGCAAGCCCAGGGTGTTCTTGATGGACGAACCGCTCTCCAACCTGGACGCCAAGCTGCGGGTGGAGATGCGGGCCTCGCTGGCCGAACTGCACCAGGCGCTGGGGGTTACTACCCTCTACGTGACCCACGACCAGATCGAGGCCATGACCATGGGACACCGCATCGTGGTCATGCGCGGGGGGGCCATCGAGCAGGTGGATACCCCCCTCGACCTCTATAACAAGCCGAACAGCAAGTTTGTGGGCGAGTTTATCGGTTCGCCCGCCATGAACTTTCTCAAGGGCACGGTGCGGCAGGGCCAGGTGGTGAGCCCGTACATGAACCTCGCCCTGCGCAGCGAGCTTTTGGCGGCGCTGCGGGGCTATGAAGGCCAGGAGGTCTGGGTGGGGATTCGCCCCGAGAACCTCGAGCTGGCCCCACCGGGCTCGAGGGAAAACCTCATTCGCACCACCATCAAGCTGGTCGAGCCTATTGGAGCCGAGACCATCCTCATCGGTAGTGCGGGCGAAGCCAGCATCACCGCGCGCGTCGAAGCCGAGGAAACCGCCGCTGTAGGCGAGACCCTTCTTCTCCAAGCGCGGCCCGACAAGGTACACGTTTTTGATCTCCAGACCGAGCGCAACGTGCTGTATGCCGGACAGCCGGTGGTGGCATAGTGCGGAGGGATGGGTGATGGGAATTGATCTCTAGACCCTCTCTGCCAACATCATCCGTCTCGGATATGCCGGGTTCCCTCGAGGCGCTGGCGCCCGACGAGGTTTATGCTGCGCTAGGAACCCGTCCCGAGGGGCTAAGCGAGCTCGAGGCCCAGGCCCGCTTGCGTCAGTATGGCTATAACCTGCTCCGCGAAGCACGGGGCAGGCCCCTTCTGCTGAAGCTCCTGGCCAACTTCACCCACCTGATGGCCCTGCTCTTGTGGGTAGGTGGGTTGGTGGCGTTTGTGGCCCAAATGCCACAACTGGGCATGGCCATCTGGCTGGTTAACCTCATCAACGGAGCCTTCAGCTTCTGGCAGGAGTTCAAGGCCGAGCGGGCCACCCAGGCCCTCAAAAAGCTATTGCCCCGCCATGCCCGGGTGCTGCGCGGGGGACAGGAACAGCAGGTTCCTGCCGAGACGCTGGTTCCAGGCGATGTGATGCTGCTCTCGGAGGGCGATCATATTTCGGCAGATGGGCGGCTGGTGGATAGCGCCGAACTTCAAGTGGATCAGTCCACCCTCACCGGGGAGTCGCGTCCGGTGCGGCGCACCGCGGAGGCTGTGCAGGCGGGTGGCCTGGCCCGCCCCGAACTGCCCAACCTGGTGTTTGCCGGTACCAGCGTGGTGGCCGGCACGGGCCGGGCGGTGGTGCTAGCTACTGGTATGCACACCGAGTTTGGCAAGATTGCCCACCTGACCCAGACCCTGGGGGAGGCCTTGAGCCCTTTGCAGAGGGAAATTGAAGTGGTCACCCGGGTCATCACCCTCATTGCCGTGGGCAGTGGTCTGGTGTTTTTTGCACTGGCCATTGGGCTGGCCCGGATGCCGCTGGCAGAGGGCTTTATCTTCGGCCTGGGGATGATTGTGGCGTTTGTGCCGGAGGGATTGCTGCCCACCGTAACGCTGGCCCTGGCCCTGGGGGTGCAGCGGATGGCGGGTCGCCACGCCCTGATCAAGCGCCTCTCGGCCGTCGAGACCCTGGGCTGTACCAGCGTGATCTGCACCGATAAGACCGGCACCCTGACCCAAAACGAGATGACCGTGCGCGAGGTCTGGGTGGGCGGCCAGCCGTTCAGGGTGGAGGGGGTGGGGTACGCGCCGGAGGGGGCCATCGTAGGGTCTCAGGGAGCCAGCACCAGCAGCCAAGTCTCTCAAGACCTGCAGGACTGTCTGCGGGCCGCCGCGTTGTGCAACAACGCCCGCCTGCTGCCCCCTGGCGAGGGAAGGCCCCGCTGGAGCATTCTGGGCGACCCCACCGAGGCAGCCCTGCTGGTGGTGGCGCAAAAGGCGGGGATTGACCCGGAGGTGGCGTTGACCGAGTCTCCACGGTTGCGCGAGCTGCCCTTCGATGCCCGCCGCAAGCGCATGAGCACCGTTCACCGGATGGGCCCTGCCCAGGTGGCCTATGTAAAGGGAGCCCCCAAGGAGGTGCTGGGCCTGTGTACGTACCTGCGTCAGGGGGGTGCCAATCTTCCGCTGACCGACGACCTCCAGGCGCAGGTGATGGCGGTCAACGACGGCTACGCCCGTGCTGGTTTGCGGGTGCTGGCGGTAGCCACCCGAACCCTGCCGCAGGGCTTTGCCCCCTTCACCCCCGAGGCCCTCGAGCAAGACCTCACCTTCCTGGGCCTGGTGGCCATGTACGATCCCCCCCGACCCGAGGTGAGCGAAGCCGTGCAGAAGTGCCACCAGGCCGGGATTCGCATCGTGATGATTACCGGCGACTACGGCCTCACCGCCCTTAGCATTGCGCGGCGCATCGGCATTATTCAGAGCGAGCAGCCCCGCATCGTGACGGGCCTCGAGCTCGACACCCTGAGCGACGAAGCCCTCCGGGCTCTTTTGCAGGAAGAGGTGATTTTTGCCCGGGTGGCGCCCGAGCACAAGCTGCGGGTGGTGGCCGCGCTGCAGCAGATGGGCCAGGTGGTAGCCGTGACGGGCGACGGGGTCAACGACGCCCCGGCCCTCAAGAAAGCCGATATCGGGGTGGCCATGGGCATTGCCGGCACCGACGTGGCCAAGGAAGCCGCCGACATGATCCTCACCGACGACAATTTTGCCTCCATTGTGGGGGCGGTGGAGGAGGGTCGCACGGTCTATGCCAACATCAAGAAATTCACCACCTACATCTTCACCTCCAACACCCCGGAGGCGGTTCCCTTCATCGTATTTGCGCTGAGTGGGGCGCAGATTCCCCTGGCCCTGAACGTAATGCAGATTCTGGCGGTGGATCTGGGCACCGACCTGGTGCCAGCCCTGGCCCTGGGGGCCGAGCCGCCCGAGCCGGGGGTGATGCGCCGCCCGCCGCGCAGGCTTTCGGAACACGTCATCACCCCCGGTATGCTGGCCAGAGCCTATCTGTGGCTGGGGCCAATTCAGAGCCTGGCGGCCATGTCGGCGTTCTTCTGGCTGTTCTGGACAAACGGATACTGGGGGCAGTTTTTGGGGTTGCCCGCCGAGGGGCCGCTTTACCAGGCGGCTACGGCCATGACCCTGGCGGCGGTGGTCTTCACCCAGATTGGCAACCTGTTTGCCCAGCGCACCGAGCGCACCTCGGTGTTCCGGGTGGGCTTCTTCAGCAACCGCCTGGTGTGGGTGGGCATTGCCACCGAGCTACTGCTGATTGTGGCCATCGTTTATGTGCCCTTTTTGCAAGGCATCTTTGGTACGGCTGCTTTGGCCTGGCAGCACTGGCTATTCCTGCTGGTCTGGATGCCGGTGTTGCTGATGGCCGATGAATTGCGTAAGTGGGTGGTGCGAAGGAGGACGCCATGAACTTCATTGTGGTGGGTTGTGGGCGGATGGGCTCGGGGTTGGCCCAGGCCCTTGACCAGCGGGGGCATCAGGTCACGGTAATTGACCGCGATGGGACGGCCCTGAATGCGCTTGGCCCCACCTTCAAAGGCCACCGGGTGGTGGGGGTGGCCTTTGACCGGGCGATACTCGAGCAGGCTCAGATTCAGCGGGCCGATGGGCTGGCGGCAGTGACCAACTCCGACGAGACCAATATCGTGACGGCTCGAGTGGCCCGGAGCCTCTTCCGGGTTCCCCGGGTGGTGGCGCGGGTCTACGACCCCCGCAAGGCCGAGGTTTACCGGAGGCTGGGCCTCGAGACCATCTCCACCACGGCCTGGGGCATTGGGCGCATCACCGAGTTGCTCACCTACACCCACCTGGATGTGCTCCACAGCCTGGGGGAACAGGTGGATTTGGTGCAGGCCGAGGTGCCTCCCACGCTGGCAGGCCGGCCGGTGTCCGAACTGGCCATTCCGGGGGAGGTGCAGGTGGTTACGCTCGAGCGGGAGGGCCGAACCCTTCTGCCCCTGGCCGGAATGGTGCTCAAGGCCGGAGACCGGCTACGGCTGGCGGTCTTCACGCCCTCGGCAGACCGGCTGCGGGCGCTCCTGAAAGGGGGTGGCGCATGAACGTCATCATCGTGGGTGGGGGTAAGGTGGGCGCCGACCTGGCAGGCCTGCTGTGTGCCGGTGGGCACCGGGTCAGGGTGATTGAGCTACGGCCTGAGCGCATTCCATTGCTGCAAAGTGAGCTGCCCCCAGAGGTAGTGGTGCAGGGAAGCGGCACCGACCCGGCGCTTTTGCAGAGTGTGGATATTCGCCAGGCCCAGGTGGTCGCGGCGGTGACCGGCAGCGACGAGACCAACCTGGTGGTGACCAACCTGGCCCGGCTCGAGTTTGCCGTACCCCGCACCATCGCCCGCATCAACAACCCTAAAAACGCCTGGATGTTCACCCCGGAAATGGGGGTGGATGTGGCCCTCAACCAGTCCGACCTGATGGCCCACTTGATTGCTGAAGAGATGTCGCTGGGCGACATGATGACCCTGCTCAAGCTGCGCCGGGGGCAGTTCTCGCTGGTGGAGGAAAAGATAGACCCCAAGGCCCCCGCGGCTGGCAAAGCCCTGCGCGACCTGACCTTGCCCACCGAGTGCAACCTGGTGGCGGTGCTGCGCAGAGGTGAGTTGCTGCTCCCCAAACCCGAGCTGGTGCTGCGGCCTGGCGACGAGGTGTTGGCGGTAGTGCACAGCGACCACGCGGCGGCGCTGGCGGCGTTGCTGGGGGCCGGGTAATGCCTTGGTAATACCTCCTGTCTATGCTTGGCCTGAAGCGGTGTGGGCAGGCCAGGTTCTTTTGGGGCCAACACACACCCTGGCTCGAAAAGGGCAGGTTGAAGGCAGGTGAGCGTATGGAACCCCTCTTCAAGCACTTTCTGATTGCTACCGATGGCAGTGTGGGGAGCGAGAAGGCGGTACGGGTAGGCCTCGAGCTGGCCGCCCGACTGGGGGCCAGGGCGGAAGTCATCAACGTCCTCGAGCACGGCGAAGAACCCGCCGACCCCGGCTTGAGAACCCGCCTGACCATGCTGCGCGATATTGACCGCCACCACGGCAAGCTGGCCCTCGAGCAAGCCACCGCCCTGGCCCAGAAGCTAGGGGTCGAGTGCAAGGCCCTTCAGCCCACCGGCTTGCCCGAACAGGTGATCGTGCAGAAAGCCCCGGACTTCGACCTGATTGTCCTGGGCACCCACGGGCGCAGCGGCCTGAGGCGCTGGATGATGGGCTCGGTGGCCGAAGCGGTATTGTCGCGCAGCCCCAGGCCGGTTCTGGTGGTGCACGAGTCCTATGAGCCCCCGGCGCTGGAGCCCGAAGCCGCCCTCTACAAGCATCTGCTGATTGCCACCGATGGTAGTGCTTGTAGCCAGCAGGCCACCGACTATGGCCTGCGGCTGGCCCAGGCCCTAGGCGCCGAGGTGACCTTTTTGTCGGTGGTGAGCGCCCTGACCCGTCCCCAGGGTGCAGGACTTCCGCTATCGCAGGCCCTGAGCCTGGTGGAAGAGGACGCCCAAACCCAGGCCGAGGCCCTGCTGGAGCAAGCGCGAACCCAGGCCCAGCAAGCCGGGGTGCCCGCGCGGGTCAAGCTGATGCAGGGTCGGCCTCTCGAGGCTATTGTCAAACAAGCCCTGCTGCACGATCTGCTGGTGATGGGTACGCACGGGCGCACCGGCCTGGACAAGCTGATGATGGGTTCGGTGGCAGAAGGAGTGGTGCGCCGTAGCCAAACGCCGGTGGTGGTAGTGCCTTGTCCCGAAGCCTGAAGCAGTGCACCCTGCTTGATTCAATAGAACGAAAAGCTCAGTGCCGCAGCAAGCGCACCGCTTCCACTATGGCTTTGGTGTCGCCCTGGCCCCGGGCCAGGTCGGCCTGGCATTCTTCCAGGTAGGTCTCGAAGATCAGGTCGCCGGTGGCTTCTAGCGCGCTCTTGATGCCAGAGAGCAGGGTCAGGATCTCGCGGCAGTCGCGGTCTTCCTCCACCATTTTTTGCAGGCCCCGCACCTGCCCTTCCAGCCGCTTGAGGCGATTGAGGACGCGCGTACGGGCCTCGAGGTTGTGTTTCTTGCTGCTGGTAGCGCCCATAATGTATCCCCAGGGGGTATCGTACACTAAGACCGCGCTACTTCCAACGTTCTCTGCATGCCTGCAATCCAGGGCCCCAAGCAAAAAAAGGTTTTTACCGACCCATAGTCAGCCATGGGGTGACGACTCCCCGCTCTGAAGAGCGGGGCTTCTCGGTTCTCACGGGACGGCCCACGCCGTACCCATCCCCGAAGGCTCCGTCCGAGCCCATCTGCGGTCGGGTACACGCCCCGACCGTGCCAGGACATTGATGGCCGCAGCCACATCCCGGTGAAGAGAGGCCCCACAAGCAGGGCAGGTGAACTCCCTGACCCACAAGGGTTTCTTCTCCCGGTGCCCGCACACCGGGCAGTCCTGGCTGGTATGTTTGGGGTCTACCCCCACGACCCGCCTACCAGCTTCTTCCGCTTTGTAGGCGAGGATTTGGAGAAACTGTGCCCACCCCGCGTCCTGCACCCCCTTGGCGGTGCGGGAGCGGGCCAGGCCAAGGATATTCAAATCTTCGTGAACGATCGTCCCATAGTTGTTGACCAACCTTCTGGCCACCTTGTGGTGGAAGTCTTTGCGCTGGTTGGCGATTTTGCGGTGCTGCCGAGCCAGGCGCATTTTGAGCTTCCTGCGTCGGTTGGAACCCCGCTGCTTCTTCGTCACGGACCGCTGGGTGCGGGCTAGTTTGGCCTGCGCCTTCTGGAAGTACCGAGGGGCCTCGACCATCTCCCCCTCCGAGGTGACGAGGAAGTGGGGGTTGGTGCCCATGTCTATCCCGATGGCCTCTTGGTTTTCAGGAAGCGGCTGGGGTTCGACCTCGCAGACAAACACGATGTACCAGTCATCCCCTTCCCGCTTCAGCGTGGCGGTCTTGAGCCTGCCTTCCAGCGGGCGGTGAAGTTTCATCTTCACCGAGCCGATGCCGTGGAGGAGCGCCCGCTTCCCGCCCTCCTGGAGCTTGACCCCAGTAGTCCCGGCCTGGGGGAAGGTGAAGGAGTCGTAGCGCCCCTGCCCCTTGAAGCGGGGGTATCCCGCTTTCTGTCCCGCCTTGACCCTACGGAAGAAGCCCTGGAAGGCTTTGTCCACCCGCTCGATGACGTTCTGCAAGACCTGGGAATGAATGTGCTTGTACTCCGGCAGCTCGGCCCGTATCTCGGGCAGATACCTCTTCTGTTCGTAGAAGCCGACAGTCCTCCCGGCCTTCTTGTAGGCATCTCTACGCTCCTGCAAGGCCGCGTTGTAGAGGTGGCGGCACAGCGAGAGGGTGCGCTCCAGGTCTTTTTGCTGGGGCTGGGTGGGGTACAGGCGGTACTTGAACGCCTTTCTAGTCATCGTCCACCTGGTGTACAGGCGTAGCCGGTCCCGACAAAGGATCGTCCACCTGATGCTTGCGTTGCAACTCGATGTAGCGCTGAATAGTCTGGGCTGAGATATTCCCGGCACTGCCCACGTAGAAGGAGGGCGTCCACAAATGACCGCCGCCCTTGCCCCGCCGTAGCTTCGGAAACTCTTGCAGGATGCGCCGAGCCGACACGCCCTTCAGTATCTTCGCCACGTCCGAGGGTGCCCACTTGGGCGGTACAGAAAGGAAAAGGTGCACGTGGTCGGGCATGACCTCCATGCCTAGCACTGCCCAGTCCCTCATCAAGCAGGCCTCCCGGAATACCTGCATCAGCCGTTCGCGCACCTCACCAAAGAAGACCTGCCTGCGATACTTGGGGGTGAACACCAGATGATAGTTCAGATTGTAATGCGAATGGCGCGTGGTGCGTTCTTCAGGCACGTGCATATGATAGCACATCCGCCGCCCACTATGCTATGTCCGCCTCCGGCGGGCGTGGGGGAGTCCATGTATCCCACGGACTGAAAGTCCGGGGGATTATAGCTCCCCCACGCCCCCTCTTTTCTCTAAAGAATATGGTGCGTCCATCGCAGGGGGTCGAGGGCTAACAATACCCCCACAGAATTGCAGACAAGACAAGGCACATGTCTACCCTTGCAGGATAGTTTGCGCTTTATATCCCCCTGGGGTATAATAAGAGGGTGGATATGTTGCGCACAACAAGGGCCGGGATGGAACGCCTGCGCGGCTGGTTGTCCTGCCGGCTGCGCGGATTCTCGCTGTGCAACCTGATGCCCTGGATGGCTGTGCTTCTTTTGGGATGGGTGGTGTATAGCCGATGAGACTCACACCGGATGCCTTGCTACTGGGCCCCCTGGCCCTGAGCTGGCCCAACCTGGCCCTCTTGCTGGGGATTCTTGCTTTTACCTGGCTGGCCGCGCGTCAGGGGGTGGAGGGTAAAGCCTGGTGGGTGTTGCTGGTTGCGCTGCTGGCGGCTCGAGTGGGCTACGCCGTGGAACACCTGTCTACCTGGCCCAATGCTTTTGCTGCCCTGCTCGGTATTCTGGACATCCGTAGCGGGGGCTGGAACTGGTGGGTGGGCGTCCCCGCCGGGGCTTTAGCGGCACTTTTCTTGCTCAAGCAGGAAGCAATGCGCCTGCTGGTTCCGGGGGCGGCCTCGCTGGCTGTGGCCTTGTTGCCGCTAGGGGTACAGTATGGCCTTACCCGTCCGGCCCCATCAACCAGCAAACCAGCCCTGGGGAGCCAGGTGCTGCAGTACCTCGAGGCCGGCCAGTCTCGCCCCAGCGAGGTACGCTTCGCTGACCTGCCCAAGCCCATGCTGGTGAACCTCTGGGCCACCTGGTGCCCTCCCTGCCGGGCCGAGATGCCCCTCCTGGTGGAGTACCAGCAGAAGGGCTATCCCATCGTGCTCCTGAACGCAGGTGAAGACGCAGGCGCCATTCAGGACTTCTTGCAGCAGACCGGGCTAGAGGCGAGGGTTTTCCTGGACAGTGCAGGTTTGCAGCGGGCCTTCCAGGTGAGCGGACTGCCCACCACCCTGCTGATTGGGGCCGATGGGCAGGTCATGGCCCGTCACCTGGGGCCCGTAAACCGGGCCCAGCTCGAGCAGCTTTTGCGACAGTTGGACTAGCTTTTAGCGCGTCTGCGCAGTCAGGGTGAAGGTCAGGCTGACCCCGCCCTCGAGCCGCAAGGTAATGGGCACCTTCTGCCCTTCAGCCAGGGACTTGGGGTTCTTCTCGCGCAGGCCGTAGAGCATCAGGTGGTAGCCGCCGGGCAGAATCTTGAGGCGGCCTTTGGCCGGCACGGTCAGGGCGTCCACCCGTTTCATGGCCGAGATATCGAGGTGGTCGTCGTGGCCGGCGTGGGTGGTCTGGTGGAACTCCACCCGCGTGGCGATGGGGGTGCTGGCCCCCACAATCTTGAGGGGCCTGTCGGTGGGGTTGTAGAGCACCAGGTAGGCCGCGGTAATGTTGCCCGGCACCCGCCGCACCCAGCCTTCCTCGAGCCGCAGGGTGGGCTGGGCCAGGGCCAGCCCAGCAAACCAAAGCAAAGATAACCATCGCATAAACGTCTCCACAGTTTACCGGTCGCGTTGGGCAAAGCGCCAACCCGCACCGAAAAACCCAAGTCCGATGGCCAACAGGCCCGCTCCCATCGGCAAAAAACCACCGCTATAGCCTAAAAACTCTTTAAGCAAGTACCCCGTGGGCCCCACCAGCACCGGGGCTTCCAGCGCATACAGCAGGCCCACCCTAAACATCTCCAGGGGATTCAGCAGCACCGCCGAAAGCAAGAAACCTTCCAGCGGATAGTCCCGCAACGCTACCGCCAGCCCGACCACCAGGGGGGCTCTGGGACGCTGGCGTATTGAATCAGCCACCCAAAACAGCGCCGTATTGCTGCTCAATGTGGATGGGGGTGGGGTAGAGCGCCTGCGGGTCGAAT
>NZ_QWKY01000035.1 GCF_003574035.1 Meiothermus hypogaeus
CCCCCCACCGCCCCCACCTTCCCCGAACATCACCATCAGCCTGAACCCAAGCAGCCCTTTTTCACTGGATATTGGCCAGCAAAGAGTAATTACCGCGAGCGTGAGCGGCACCAGCAACACCGCCGTCACCTGGAGTAGCAGTAATCCCGCAGTGGCCAGTGTCAACAACGGTGTGGTTCAGGGAGAGCTTGCCGGAGCGGCTACCATCACTGCCCGCAGCGTGGCCGATTCCAGCAAGAGCGCCTCGGTAGAGGTAACGGTACTCGAGCCCCCCTCCCCTCCCCCTCCTGGCAATGGGGTCATCAGTGGAACGGTCAGCATTGCCCTGCAAACCTCGCTGCAAAGTGTTGACCCCAGTGTGCCTTTCGTAGACGGTGAGCTAATCGTAAAGTTCAAACCCCAGGTCAGCCTGCAGTCGCTAAGCCGCCTTTCGGTTTTCGGGATAGAGTTGCAACAGGTCAGACCGCTGGGTATGGAGCGCACCTATCTCTACCGGGCCAACCTGAACCGCGCCGACACCCTTACCGCGCTGCAGGCCTTGCAAAGCCGGAGCGACGTGGAGTACGCGCAGCCCAACTACATCCTTTCCGCCCAGGCCATCCCCAACGACCCCCAGTACACCAACCAGAGCTGGCATTACGAAGCCATTAACTTACCCGGTGCCTGGGACATCGAAACCGGTGCTTCCAACCCGGTCACGGTAGCGGTAATTGACGGGGGCGTGGTGGCGGGTCACCCCGACCTGGCCGGGAGGCTCTTACAGGGCTACGACTTTTATTCCAGCGCAGCCGACTCCGGCGACGGCGACGGACGCGACCCCAACCCCGAGGACACCAGCCCCGGCACCGACTACCACGGCAACCACGTCACCGGCACGGTGGGGGCCGCCACCAACAACAACCTGGGGGTGGCCGGGGTCTCGTGGGGCGCTAAAATCCTGCCCATCCGGGCCTTGAGCGGCGGCAATGGAACCCTGGCCGACGTAGCCGATGCGCTGAGATGGGCCGCAGGCGCAGGACTGACTGTATCTGGCGTTACGGCCAACACCAACCCCGCCAGCGTGATTAATATGTCGCTGGGTGGGCCCGTAGCCTGTACCAACGCCCCTGCACTACAGCAGGCCATCAACGAGGCGAATGACGCCGGTGCCATCATTGTGGTGGCGGCGGGTAACTCGAATGTGGACGCTAGCACCTTCAGCCCCGCCGGGTGTAGTGGGGTGATCACGGTGGGCGCGACCAACGCCGCCGGCAACCGGGCCTCGTATTCCAACTACGGCACCCGCATTGACCTGATGGCCCCCGGCGGCGAGCCTGCCGGACAGCAGGTGGTAAGCACCCTGGGCAGTGGGCAGTACGGGGGCAAGGCCGGCACCTCGATGGCTGCGCCACACGTGGCCGGCCTGCTGGCCCTGATGAAAAGCAAAAAGCCTGCCCTGACCGCCGCCGAAGGGCTCTCCATCCTGAAAGAGACCGCAAGGCCCCTGAACGCTGCGCAGTGCAACCGCCCCAACGGCAGTGAGTGCGGCGCGGGGCTGATAGACGCGCAGGCCGCCCTGGCCCGCCTGAACACCCCACCCCCTCGCTCGCTGGTGCTCTCGGCCAGCCCCAACGCCCTGACCCTCAACACCGGCGCGAGCGCTTCCGTTACCATCGGCATCAGCCGTGCCAACTTTAGCGAGCCGGTGGCCCTGAGCGTGAGCGGGCAGCCCAGCGGCACCACCCCTAGCTTCAATCCGGCCAGCCCAGTTACGGGCAGCAGCACCACCCTGACCATTCCGGCAGGCAGCACCCCCGGCACCTATACCCTGGTGGTCAGCGGCAGCGCCAGCGTGAGCGGTCAGACCGTGCAGGGCGAGACCCGCATCACCCTGACCGTGGTGCAACCCCCCACCACCCCCCCACCTACCCAGAACATCCAGGGCACCAGGATTTACTTCGACGCGGTGCTGCGCGAAACCCCCACCCTGAGCCTGTTGCTGGATGTCAATCCGGTGTTCATCGCCCAGACCGGCACCCAGGCCCCCTACAACCGCAACGGCCTTTCGACGGAAGGGCTCTTGGGCTACCGCATCTCGGCCTGGAAGGATGTGAACGACAACGGCACCCAGGATGTGGGCGATTTATTCGGGTGGTACAGGACTGGTGGCAACATTGCTACCGTGATGCCGAATGCCAGCAACATCAATGTGGTGCTCGAGCCCGTCCTTTCCACCACCCTCACCCGCGAAAAGTGGCTAAAACAGCTGGGCTACCCAGCCCGCTAACGGTGATAGGGCTCGCCCCGCTTCAGGGTTTCGACCCGGTAAAGCTGCTCCAGGAGCACCACCAGAGCCAGCTCGTGCTGAAGGGTTAGTTTGGATAGCGCCAGCAGCCAGTCGGCCTCGTCCCGCACGGCCTGGCTATGGCCGTCCGCGCCCCCAATCAGGAACGCCACGCCCTTTTCCCCCACCTCCCAGGCCTCGAGCCGGGCCCCCAAGGCCAGGGTATCGGGCATCTGGCCGCGCTCGTCCAGCACTACCCGCTTGTAGCCCGCGGAGGCTTCCAGCAAACGCTGCCCTTCCTGAACCGGGGTGCCCTCCTTGAGGTAGAGGAGCTCGAGCTTTGTGTAGCGCTGCAAGCGCTTTAGATACTCTTCCACACCCGCTTTGGCATAGAGCAGTTTGGGCTTACCGATGACACAGACGCGCAGCTTCATGGGGCTATCCAAATATACCTGGCGGATTCTACCGGCGCCGTCCGGTTCTCATAGCCAACTTGACCCCAATTGGCCCTGGGTAAAACCGGCTATAATCTTGGGTACCAAGAGGTCGGTATGGGAAAGAGCCTGAGGCTACCGGCAGTGATTGGCTCTCCCGAAACCTCGAGCCCGGTATACCAAAACCCAGGTGCAGACCTCCCCATGTGGAGGTCTTCTGGTTTTGCTGGGTGGTTGTTCCCCGCGGCAGTCCTTACCCAGGGCGCCCCGGACAAAAAAGCCTTTACCCAAGGCTTAGCAGGTCGGGCCCGCCGGTCATCCCGGCAGGCCAGGAGGAAACATGGTTCAGGAGAAAATACGCTTCCAACCCTTTAGCAACGAACCCATCCGGCTGGTCGACGAACACGGCCACTGGATTGCGCCGTTCGAGCATGGCTTACCTGCCGAGCTGCTGCAACGCTTCTATCGCGACATGCTGGCCGCGCGACTGCTGGATGAAAAACTGGTCATCCTGATTCGCACTGGTAAGACCAGCTTCATTGCCCCCCATGCCGGCCATGAGGCCGCCCAGGTCGGCCTTGCCCACGCCCTGCGCAAAGGCCACGACTGGCTCTTCCCCTACTACCGCGACATGGGGCTGGTGCTGGCCATGGGGGTACCGCTGCTGGAAATTTTCGGCCAGACCCTGGGCAACACCGCCGACCCGGCCAAGGGCCGCCAGATGCCTTCGCACCCCGGCAGCCAGCCGCTCCACATTTTCACGGTTTGTTCGGCCATTGCTTCGCACATCCCCCCCGCCACAGGAGCCGCCATCAGCATGAAACTGCGCCGCACCGGCGAGGTAGCGGTCTGCACCTTTGGCGATGGGGCCACCAGCGAGGGTGACTGGCACGCGGGGGTCAACTTCGCCGCGGTGCAGAAAGCGCCGGTGGTATTTGTGTGCGAGAACAACCGCTACGCCATCAGCGTAAACATCTCCAGGCAGACCGCGTCTGAAAATATCGCCATCAAGGCGCATGCCTACGGTATTCCTGGTTATTACGTGGACGGCCTGGACGTGCTGGCCAGTTACTTGGTGATGCAAGAAGCCCTCGAGCGTGCCCGTGCCGGGCAGGGACCCAGCCTGGTGGAGCTGGTGGTCAACCGCTTTGGGGCCCACTCCTCCGCCGACGACGACAGCCGTTACCGCTCCCGTGAGGAGCTGGCGGCAGAACGCCAGCAAGACCCCCTGCTGCGCTTCCAGCGCTTTCTGGAAAAAGAGGGCCTGTGGGATGCCCAGTGGGCCAACGAACTTAAACTGGAAATCTCCAAGGAGCTCGAGGCCGCCCTGCAGGAAGCCCTCCAGGCCGGTGAGCCCGACCCCTTGCAGATGTTCGACGATGTCTACGCCGCCCGCCCCTGGCATCTAGAAGAACAACGCCGCTTGGTGATGGACGAATTACAGTCCTGACGGTGGAAGTTTCTGTCCTGTTTTGACATAAGACTTGTGACTTGTGACGGAGATTGTATGCCAACCATGACCTTAATCCAGGCCCTCAATACAGCCCTGGACGAAGAACTGCGCCGCGACGAGCGGGTGATGATTCTGGGTGAAGACGTAGGCAAACGCGGTGGGGTCTTCCTGGCCACCGAGGGCCTGCAGGAAAAATACGGCCCCGACCGGGTGATGGACACCCCCCTCTCCGAGGCTGCCATCATCGGGGCAGCGGTAGGGCTGGCTGCCCACGGAATGCGCCCGGTGGCCGAAATTCAGTTCGCCGATTACGTCTTTCCCGGCATAGACCAGCTTTTCTCGCAGGCCGCCAAGCTGCGCTACCGCTCGGGGGGGCAGTTCACCGCCCCCATGGTCGTGCGCATGCCCACCGGCGGCGGCGTGAAGGGGGGCCACCACCACTCCCAAAGCCCCGAGGCCCATTTCGCCCATACCGCCGGCTTGAAGGTGGTGGTGGTTGCTACCCCCAAAGACGCCAAAGGGCTTCTCAAGGCCGCCATCCGCGACGACGACCCGGTGGTCTTCATGGAACCCAAGCGCTTGTACCGCGCGGTCAAGGAAGAGGTGCCCGCCGACGATTTCCTGCTGCCCATCGGCAAAGCGGCCATCCGTCGCGAGGGCCGCGACATAACCCTGGTTTCCTACGGGGGGCCCATGGTCGAAACCCAGAAGGCCGCGCAGGAAATGGCGGCTGCGGGCATTGACCCCGAGGTCATTGACCTGCGTACCCTGGTGCCTTGGGACAAAGAAACGGTGCTGAACTCGGTGGCCAAGACCGGCCGCCTGCTTATGATTTCCGAAGCCCCCCGCACAGCCAGCGTGGCCTCGGAGGTGGCCGCTACCGTTTCAGAAGAGCTGTTCGACCAGCTCCTGGCCCCCCCCTTGCGGGTCAGCGGGTTCGACACCCCCTACCCGCTGGCCCAGGACAAGCTATACATGCCGACCGTAACCCGTATCCTGAACGCAGCCAAGCGTCTACTTGACTACTAGGGAGGAAACATGCCCAAAGAAGTGGTGTTGCCCGAGCTGGCAGAGTCCGTTGTGGAAGGTGAAATTCTTCGGTGGCTGGTGCAGGAAGGCGAAGCCCTTAAAAAAGACCAGCCTTTCGTGGAGGTCATGACAGACAAGGTAACCGTGGAGCTACCCAGCCCCCTCGAGGGGGTCTTGTTGCAAAAGCTGGTCAAGGAGGGCGACGTGGTGCCGGTACATGCCCCCATTGCCCTGATTGCCGAACCCGGGGAAGTAACCGCCCCCATTTCCGACAAAAAACCCAGCCCGGCCCCCAGCGTGCAGGCCCAGGAGGAGCGCTCCATTGTGGAACCGGGCCAGGTCGCCGAAGACGACGGGGCCAACCTCTCCCTGTTCAAACCCGATGGCAAGCCGGAGCAGATCAAAAACCCCTTTACCCAGGTAGCGGCACCCTCGGCAGCCCAGAGCACCCCTGTTGCAGGGGCATCCGGGCGGGTGATTGCGGTGCCGGCAGCCCGCAAGCTGGCCCGCGAGCTGGGGCTGGACATCGCCCAAATTCCGGGTTCAGGGCCGCATGGCCGGGTGCGGGTAGAGGATGTGAAGGCCTACGCACAGGGGGGGACGCAGGCTCAACCTACCACGCCAGAGACGATTGGCCCCAAGCCACCGGCCACGGGCTTCCCACCTCCGGTGCAGTACAAACCCCCCAAAGGCTACGAAAACCTCGAGACCCGCGTCCCTTTGCGCGGGCTGCGGCGGGCCATTGCCCAGCAGATGTCGGCCTCGCACCTCTACACCGTGCGCACCCTCTCGGTGGACGAAGCAGACCTGACCGAGCTGGTAGCCCTGCGTGAGCGGCTCAAGCTCGAGGCCGAGGCCCAGGGGGTCAAGCTCAGCTACCTGCCCTTTATCTTCAAGGCCCTGGGCGTCGCCCTCAAGAAGTTCCCGGCCCTGAATAGCTCGCTGGACGAGGCAAGGCAGGAGGTGGTGCTTAAGCACTACGTCAACATCGGCATGGCGGTGGCCGCCGAGAACGGCCTGATTGTACCGGTTGTTCGGGACGTAGACCGCAAGAGCCTGCTCCAGATTGCTAAAGAAATCAACGAACTGGCCGAAAAGGCCCGTAGCGGCAAGCTGGCCCCGGAGGAGGTGAGTGGCTCTAGCTTCAGCGTGACCAACATCGGCTCGATTGGGGCCCTCTTCAGTTTTCCCATCATCAACGTGCCCGATGCCGCCATCCTGGGGGTGCACTCCATCCAGAAGCGCCCGGTGGTGAACGAACGCGACGAGATTGTGGTGCGGCAGATGATGTACCTCTCGCTCTCCTTCGACCATCGGCTGGTAGACGGGGCCGAGGCGGCCCGCTTCTGCAAAGAAGTCATCCGGCTTTTGGAGAAGCCCGAGCGGCTCTTTCTGGAAGCCTTATAATTTTTTGCCTGTCGGATTTTGTTTTTCATCCAAGCACTCACTAGAATGGGGTTTCTATGTCAAATATCTACGACGTGATCGTGATCGGAACCGGCCCCGGCGGCTACCATGCGGCCATCCGGGCGGCCCAACTGGGCAAAAAGGTGCTGGCGGTGGAAGCGGAGTACGTGGGGGGAGTCTGCCTGAACGTGGGCTGCATTCCCACCAAAGCCCTGCTGCACGCCGCAGAAGAACTCGAGGGCATCCGCCACGGGGCCGAATTTGGTCTCGAGGTCAAAGACGCCAAAGTAGACACCAAAAAGCTGGGCGGCTGGCGCGACGGCATCGTAAAGAAGCTTACCGGCGGGGTTTCTCAGCTTCTGAAGGGCAACAAGATCGACCTAAAAACCGGCTTTGCCAGGTTTGTTGATAAAAACACCATCGAGGTGGAGGGCGAGCGCTTCCAGGGCCGGGCCATCATCGTGGCCACCGGCTCCGAGCCCAACACCCTGCCGGGCTTTGAGGTAGACCAGAAAAACATCGTGGACTCTACCGGGGCCTTGCGGGTGGAAGAGCAGTTCCCCAAACGTTTGCTCTGCATCGGGGGAGGTGCCATTGGCCTCGAGTTCGCCCAGGTCTACAAACGCCTGGGGGCCGAGGTGACGGTGATCGAGTTCATGGGCCAGATTCTGCCCGCCGCCGACCCCGAGACCGCGGGCTTGCTGGCCAAAATTCTGGGCAAGCAGGGTATCACCATTCGCACCCAGACCAAAGGCGTGAAGGTAGAAAAGAAAAAAGACGGCCTGCACGTCACGCTGGAAGACCTAAAGACGGCAACACAAGAAACCATTGTGGTGGACAAGATTCTGGTAGCCACCGGTCGGCGGCCCCGGGGCAAGGGGCTGGGGCTCGAGGCCATCGGGGTGGTGGTGGACGAGCGCGGCTACATCCCCACCAACGAGAAAATGGAAACCAACGTGCCCGGCATCTACGCCATCGGCGACGTGACCCGCCCACCCCTCCTGGCCCATAAAGCCATGAAGGAGGGCCTGACTGCTGCCGAAAACGCCGCGGGGGGCAACGCCGTTATGGACTACCAGATTCCCAACGTGGTCTACACCAGCCCGGAGTGGGCTGCCGTCGGCATGACCGAGGAGGAGGCCGCCAAGGCCGGTTACAAGGTCAAGGTGGGCAAGTTCCCCCTTGCGGCCTCGGGCCGGGCCATGACCCTGGGGGCCACCGAGGGGCTGATCAAGCTCATCGGCGATGCCGAAACCGACCTGCTGCTGGGCGCTCATATGGTCGGGCCAAGCGCCTCCGATTTGATTGCCGAGATGGCCCTGGCGCTGGAGATGGGGGCTACCGTGACCGATGTGGGCCTGACCGTCCATGCTCACCCCACCCTTTCCGAGGGCATTATGGAGGCCGCCGAGCACCTGCACCGCCAGGCTATCCACATCGCCAACCGCTAGGTTTTTCTGGTATAACTGCGTAGCATGCGGATTCGTGCTACCCTCAACGCCCTGGCCCTTCGGCTGGACGGCAACGAAACCCCCGAGATGCTGCGCAAGGCCCTGCTAGAACTGCCCCCGCTGCCCCTCGAGGTCGAGGTAGCCGGGTCGGTCGGCCCGACGGTGCTGGAGACTTTGCTCGAGCTAGGCCGTGAACGGGGTCTACAGCTCAGGCCCCAACGGGGCGAAAAATACATCCCCTACACCGAGGTGATTGACCAGACCCTGCGTTCGGGCGCCCGGGTGGAGTCCCCCGGCACGGTGGTGATTCTGGGGGATGTCAATGCAGGAGCCGAGATAATTGCGGCTGGGGATATCATCGTGGTGGGGAAGCTGCGCGGACTGGCCCATGCCGGGGCCACCGGACAGGAAGAGGCCGCCATCTGGGCCATGAGCCTGGAAGCCAAGCAGATTCGCATTGCCCACCATGTGGCCCAGGCCCCGGACGGCGAAAAAAGTACCCGTGGCCCCGAGCGGGCCCGGGTGGCCGAGGGTCGGATTGTGCTGGAAGCCTGGGGCAAAAAAGCTTGAGGGTTTTTGCACTCAAAAGCCAATACCGCCCGCCGACTCGCCATAGGTACGCAGAATCTGGTCAATAACCCAGCCGGTAACCGCCACATAGAGCCAGACCGGCACCGTCCAGCGGGCCCAGGCTTTGTGAATGCTAAAGCGCTGCTTGAAGGCGTTGTAGATCAACCACAGCACCAGCGGCCCGTTGATTGCCGCCAGGATGGTATGGCTTATCAAGAGGGCGTAGTAGGCCCCACGCCACTCCTCTGGCCCCACATAGCGGGTGGTGCCGTACAGGCCCCACTTGAGCAGGTAGAACACCAGGAAAAGCGCGGCCAGGCCGGTGGCTGTCAGCATCACTCGAGGATGCCAGACCCGATCCCCCCGCTTGATGAGAATGACCCCGATGATGACCGCCAGACCCGACAAAGCAATTAACAAGGCGGCGATATCGCCCAACATCTGACCCATGGTGCTTATTTCCTCCTCGATGGTGCACAGGTATACCCTGTAGCCATTTCAAAATAGCCTATTCCAGCGAAGGACATTTATCCCTGCACGCTATTTGTGAACTCTTGGCTCAGTTTTTCCGCCAGGCGGCGCACCCGCTCCTCCCTCGAGCTGCGCGCATAGCTGTAGCCCAGCATGAAAGCCCGCTCGGCCTCCTGACGCTTGCCCAGCTGACGCTGCATCTGGGCCAGTCGCAAATAGGCCAGGGCCATCATGCCGTCGCGTTCCTTAGAAGGGCGAACCGCCTCCAGCAGACCCACCGACTCTTTCAGCGAACCCACCGCCCGCTCCGGGGGCAGTTCGCGGGCATCTCGAATCAAAATGGCGGCCTGGTCGAGCAAGCGTTGCACAGCCCAAGTATAGGGGGCCGTAAGCGCTTCGTACAGCGTAGTAAAGGTGTCGGCAAAAGTTCTCGGGTCACTTCGGCTTTAGGCTCTGGGCCCTGAGCAGAGTGAGCAGTGAATATCTGGAATTTCTGGTCGGTAGCGACGGGCCATTGACGGAGGACTGTTGACCGTAGACACTTTCCTCATGACGCCCTACGAAGCCTTTGAACTCCTCGAGCTGCGCGTCGGACGCATCCAGAAAGCCCTGCCCCACCCCAAGGCCCGCAAGCCCTCCTACCAGCTCTGGGTAGACCTGGGCCCCCTGGGCCTCAAGCAAAGCAGCGCCCAGCTCACCGACCTCTACACCCCCGAAACCCTGGTGGGGCGGCTGGTCATCTGTGCGACCAACCTGGGCGAGCGCAACATTGCCGGCTTCAGGTCCGAGGTGCTGGTGCTGGGCCTGCCCGACGAAGCAGGGCGGGTGGTGTTGCTCTCGGCCGAGCGCGAAGTGCCGCTGGGCGGGCGGGTTTACTGAGGCAAGCTTTCACGGTAGCGAGCGACGCCTCGAGCCGTCGCCATCAGTTGCAGCAGGGCAGCCGCTACAAAGCCCTCGGGGTTGGGTTGGCGCAGCCGCAGATGCAATTCGCTCCATAGCGCCGGGGGTTCGGCGGGGGGCGGTTTCAGGTCGCCCGGCCAGCGCAAAAGCCAGGGGTGGGGGGAGTGGGGCTCCTGGAACACACCTGCCCCCAGCCATGTACTGAGGGCTTCCATGTAGGCCACAAAGTCTGGTAGCGCCCACGACAAGAGCACCGTTTCCAGGTCGAAGCGGGCCTCCTCGGGGTTGGCAAAGGCCGGGGGGTGGGCGAGCCGTTCGCTGGCTTCGGCAGGCAGTTCGGCCTCAACCAGCGCATACAACTTACCCCATTCCCGCCGCCAGATGGCCGTCTGTAAACTCAACGACCAGGGGCTTTGCAGCTTTTTGGACATTAGAAAGTATTATGTCCTGCAGGAGTCTCCCATGCCAGAGCCCATCGCCATTGCCAAAGGTGAATCGGAAGTATTTTTGTATCCCAGGATGGCCAACCGCCACGGCCTGATTGCCGGGGCCACCGGTACCGGTAAGACCGTGAGCCTGCGGGTGCTGGCCGAGCAGTTCTCCCGCATTGGTGTACCCGTCTTCATGGCCGACGTGAAGGGCGACCTCTCGGGCTTGTGCAAGCCAGGGGGCGAGAACCCTAAAGTGGCCGAGCGGGTACAGAAGCTGGGGCTTGCGGACTTCAAATACGAAGCGTACCCCGTGGTGTTCTGGGACGTGTTTGGCGAGCAGGGCCACCCGGTACGGGCTACCGTGTCGGAAATGGGGCCGCTGCTGTTGTCCCGCTTGCTGGGCCTGAACGACACCCAGAGCGGGGTGCTCACCCTGGCCTTCAAGATTGCCGACGACAACGGATTGCTGCTGCTGGACTTAAAAGACCTGCGGGCCATGCTGCAGTTTGTGGGAGACAACGCCGAGAAGTTCAAAACCGAATACGGCAACATCTCGGCGGCCTCCATCGGCGCTATCCAGCGCGGGCTTTTGGCCCTGGAAGAGCAGGGCGGCGACCGGTTTTTCGGTGAGCCGGCCCTCGAGCTCGAAGACCTCCTGCAAACCCAGGATGGCCGGGGCGTCATCAACATCCTGGCCGCCGACCAGTTAATGCAATCCCCCAAGCTCTACAGCACCTTTTTGCTCTGGATGCTCTCTGAGCTCTTTGAGCGACTGCCCGAGGTAGGCGACCCCGATAAGCCCAGGCTGGTTTTCTTTTTCGACGAAGCCCACCTACTTTTCGACGAGGCCCCCAAGGCCTTGCGGGACAAAATAGAGCAGGTCGTGCGGCTGATCCGCAGCAAGGGGGTGGGGGTGTACTTCGTAAGCCAGAACCCCCTGGACATCCCCGACGAGGTGCTGGGCCAGCTGGGCAACCGCGTCCAGCACGCGCTGCGGGCCTATACCCCGCGCGACCAGAAGGCCGTCAAGGCCGCTGCCCAAACCTTCCGGCCCAACCCCAAGCTCGACGTGGCCACCGTCATCCTGGAGATGGGGGTGGGCGAGGCCCTGGTCTCGACCCTGGACGAGAAGGGCATCCCCAGCGTGGTGGAGCGGGCCCTGATCTACCCCCCCCGCACCCAGCTACCCCCGCTCAGCCCGCAGGAGCGCCAGCAGGTAATCCGGCAGTCCCCGGTCTACGGGCACTACGAGAAGGCCCTCGACCGCGAGTCGGCCTACGAAATACTGAAGGCACGGGCCGCTGAGTCGGTGCAGCAGGCCCCCCAAGGCGCTAAATCTCCGGCCGGTACAGAGCCTCAGGGCGGCAACCTCTTGGGCGACCTAGCCAAGGGGGCGGTGGGTTTCCTGGCCAGCCGGGAGGGGCAGCGCATTGTGCGCGGGGTGCTGGGCGGGCTTTTGGCGGCTGGCAAGCGTAAACGCTAGCCAGGGCCAGAATGCAAAGGCCACTTTGTTCATGCAGGCGGCTTTGGCTTTGCGGATTCGGCAGCCTGTTTTCGGGCCAGCTCGAGCAACAGCCGGTCGGCTATGTCCTCGGCCCAGGCTCGCACTTCCTGCCAGCGCCGAAAATCCCCTTCAGGTAGCCCCTTGCTCAGCACTTTTACGACCTGGTCGCGCTCGAGGCGATCATACTCCAGGGAGCCTGCGAAAATACCCATCTCGAGCGGTTCGGCCAGGGCCCGTACCTCGGCGAGGCACGCATAAACCTCGTGAAAATGCTCCGGGGTGGGGTTGCTCATCAGGCCTGAGACCACAAAGTACACCACCGGCAACTGCTGTAGCACTTCGCGGTGCGTCCACACGAAGTCTATGGCTTCCGGGAGCCAGTGCGCTTCTCGAATGGGGCTGCCCAGTATCACCGCCTGATAGCCCTGCAAGCACTTCACTTGGTCCACCGCCAGCACATCCACCACCGCCCCGCGCCGGGTCAAAACCTGGGCAATGGTCTGGGCAATTTCACGGGTGCTGCCCAGGCGGCTGGCGTAGGCAACCAGAACGCGCCAAGTTCCCACAACATAAGGCTAGACCCAGGACCACCCGGGCTATAGAGACATCTGCCCCCGACCAGAAAGAGTACCTTTGATGGTGAGGTGATAACGATGCTGGTCAAAGACTTCATGACCCCCAACCCAGATGTGGTCACCCCGGACGTAACGGTGCCCGAGGCCGCGCAGATTATGAAAAAGGGTGGGTTTCGCCGCCTGCCGGTAGTGAAGGAAGGCCGGGTGGTGGGCATCGTTACCGATCGCGACCTGAAGGAAGCCATGCCCTCGGACGCCACCTCGCTTTCCATATGGGAGCTTAACTACCTGATTTCCAAACTCACCGTGGGCGAAATCATGACCCGCGACCCCGTCACGGTAGCCGATACCATGCCCTTACAGGCGGCTGCCAAGCAGATGCTCGAGCACAAGGTAGGGGGGCTGCCGGTGGTGCATGAGGGCAAGCTGGTGGGCATCGTGACCGTAACCGACGTGCTTAAGGCTTTCTTGCAACGCGAGGCCGAGTTGCTGGTAGGCGCAGAAACCAGCCCCTAGAGCGCCCTTCACAAAGATTGAGCCTCCCAGACAGAACAGTTGCCGCCCGAAAACTCGAAACCCAAGCACTCGTGGGCCGGGCCCGGCCCACTTGGGTGCGTAACATGCGTCTGGGCGCAGACGCATGCTCGTTTTTGCGGGCGGCAACTTCTGTGAAGGGCGCGATAAGCCTGCCTTTGGAGGCTCATTGCATCTGCGGCTCTTTCTGGGCAGGTGGGGCGCCAGAGTATAGCTGGCACAGCGGATTTGCTTTGCCAAGCATGCGTGGGAAGGTTTTCAGCTGGTTTTTTTGAGCGCCAGGAGCCGCTCGGCGGGCCAGGTGTTGATCACCTGGTGGGGAGCGAGACCGGCTTTGTGGGCAAAGAGCAAGCCGTATTGAATTTCGGAAATGCCCTCGACGCTGTGTGAGTCGGGGCCCAGCGAGAAGTTGAGGCGGTCGCGCCAGGCCAGCATCAGCCGCCAGTCCAGGTCGAGGCGGTAGGGGCTACAGTTAAACTCCACTGCCTTCTGGTTCTGGGCAGCCCTTTCCAGCACCGCTTCCCAGTCGGCCTCGGCGCCTTTGCGCCGCAGGATGAGGCGCCCGCTGGGGTGGCCCAGGATGCTCAGGTAGGGGTTCTCCAGGGCACGCAGCAGACGCTGAGTTTGCTCGGCCTTGCCCAGGTTGAGCCCCGCATGTAAGCTGCCCACCACCACTTCGAACCGGGCCAGCAGCGCGTCGGGATAATCCAGCGAGCCGTCGGGCAGAATATCGGACTCGATGCCGCGCAGGATACGAAAAGGGGCCAGCTCGGCATTCAGAGCCTCGATCTCGGCCCATTGGCGCAGCACGTCGTCTTCTCGTAGACCCCCAGCATAGGCCGCCGTCTGGGAGTGATCGCAGATGACCATGTACTCGAAGCCCTGGGCGATGGCCGCCTCGGCCATCTGGCGCAAGGTACCGCTGCCATCGGAGTAGGTGGAGTGCACGTGAATCAGACCCCGAAGCTGGGGGGCCTCGAGGGTGGTTTGCGGTACAGGCAATCCAATGTGCTCCTGTTCACGCCAGTAGGCTGGTACAAAGGGCTGACCCAGGGCTTTAAATACCTCCTCCTCGCTTTCTGCAAAGGCGGGAAGGGTTCCCAGCGTATCGAGCCAGGCCCTCGAGCCTGTGGCCTGCACCAGCATCGAGCCAAACGACGCCGCAGGGGTGCAGAAAACCCGCAAGGGCAGGCCCTCGAGCCGCCCCAGCAGCACATCGCCCTGCACCTCCTCCACGTAGCGGCCCAGCACCGGGCGCACCTGCTCGGGGGTACCCACCACCACCAGGTCCAGGTTGCCCACCGTTTCCAGACCGCGCCGCACACTGCCTGCTAGCTCGGCCTGGAGCCCAGCGTTCTCGAGGTCGGTCAGGAGCAGCCGGGCCACCTCGAGCCCCACCGGCAGCATCACCCGCCGCATATTGGCCAGGGCGTAGCGGGCTGCTTCCAGCAAGCTGGCCTCGCTTTTGGCGCCAAAACCGGGCAGGGTGCGAATTTTGCCCTGTTCGGCAAACAGCACCAGCTCCTCCAGGCTGTTCACCCCGTTGTCCCATAGGGCCCGGATGCGCTTGGGGCCCAGGCCCTGCACCCGAAAGAGCTCCAACACCCCCGGCGGTACGCGGCCCTCGAGCTCGGCCAGGTAGGGAAACTCCTGGGTTTGCACAATTTCGCTCAGCATGGGGGCCAGCGCCGGCCCCACCCCCGGCACGCCCTTGAAACCTCGAGCGGCCAGCTCGTTCAGGTCTGCCTCTTGTTGTTCGAGGTTGCGGGCAGCGCTGCGGTAGGCCCTGGCCCGGAACTCACCCTCGCCCAGCACCTCCATCAGGTCGGCGGCGTACTCGAGCATCCCCGCCAGGTCTTTACGGTTCATACCCATAGCCTAACGCTAGAATCTTTCTTTATCTGCTATCGGCTAAGGGCTATTGACTATCGGCGCCTGCCAGCGCATAAGTCTCCGGCTTTCCGGCCTTGAACACCACCGCTTCCCGGTAGCCCACCGACCGTAGCAGGGCCACCGCATCGGCAAAACGGTGGGCCACGTCCTGGGGGCGGTGGGCGTCAGAGCCCAGCACCACCGGAATTTTGAGTTCAAAAGCCCTGGCCAAAAGCTCCGGGCTGGGGTAGATTTCGGCAGCCTTTTTGCGCCAGCCGGCGGTGTTCACATCCAGCGCCAGCCCTTCCCCGGCAATTACCTCCAGGGCCTCCTCGGCCAGGTCGGCGTAGCCCTGGGGGGGCCGGAAGCCCATCACCTTGGGCAGGTCCAGGTGCCCGATGGCGTGGAACAAGCCGGTGCGGGCGGCCTCGGCCACCAGCTTGAAATAGGCCCGGTACACCTCGCGCAGGTCGCGCTCCTCGAACTCGGACTGGTAGTGGGGGTTATCGAAGGGCCAGGCCCCAATGTAGTGCACCGAGCCGATGATGTAGTCGTAGTCGTACTGCCGGCGCAGATGCCGCACAAAGTACTCGGTGCCGGGGTGATAGTCGGCCTCGAGGCCAATCCCTACATAAAAGCTACCCGACTCCGCCCGAAGCTTTTCCAGCATGGTGTGGTAAAAAGGCAGCTCTGCCAGTTCCATGCGCACCTCGGGGTCGAACCAGGCCGGCATGGGGCTATGATCGGTCATGACGATGCCCAGCAAGCCTGCTTCCCTGGCAGCCTGCACATACTCAGCAGGGGCTCCAGTGGCATGCTTGCAAAGCGGCGTGTGCATGTGGCTGTCGTACACGGGTTTCTCCTGTTGCTAGTTTTGGTGGTTCCGGCACTCTACCAGGGTTCTACCCGCACCACCCGGCCCTGGCTGGTCCAGACCTTGACCCTGAATCCTAGCACTTCGCTGGCCCGGGCCGACAGGGCTTCGTCCGGACCAAGGGCATCGCCCACACTTTGTACCAGGCTGGCCGTTTCGGGGGGGGCAAGCTCGGGCGCGCGCAAAAGCACCGCATCCAGTTGCCAGCGGCTGGCCCACAGGCGCTTGAGCGCCCATAGGGTCTCCTGCTTGCCAGCCTCCAGGCCAAAAGGGGCTTCCCCGGCGTAGCGCACCAGCACCGGCCCCTCCGGCAAGGCTGCCCGAAGTTCGTCGGCACGCTCGGGCAGCAGATACGACTCGCGCAGGAGTTTTTCCGCGAAGGCACAGGCTTTCTCTAGTTTTTCTTCGTCCAGGCGTGCGCCAAACACCCCCTCGAAGGCCCGTCGGATCTGCTCGGCCAGGTTGCCCAGCTGGTAAAACTCGGCCTCGAGGCCCCCCAGCACCAGGGTAGGCGTCACCGGCAGGCCCGCCGCTTGCAGGGCTTGCAACTGCGCTACCTCGGCAGGGTCGGGCGGGGCTTTTTCGAGTAAAAAAATCATACCTCCCAGTCTACCGCCCAGCCGAACCCACGAAACCGCTATACTTGAACTTCTATGCGTACTTGGGACAACAGCTACCCCGACCCGGCCCAGTTGCGCCGGGAAATTGCTGCCATGCAAGAAAGCATTCTGGAAACACTGAGGCTGCAGGTAGCCGCCGACAACCTGCTGGGGGTTTACAGCAAGGGCTCCTCACAAAAAAACTGGGATAGCCCCATCGATTACGTACCTGAACTATCGGACATAGATGTGCAGGTCTTGCTGCAAGATGATGCCCCGCTCATGCGCCTCGAGGCTGCCCTGGCCTTTCAGGCCGAAGTCGAAGAGCGTTTTCGAGCCCGCATGCCTCGGCCCCTGCATCTCCCGCGCCCGCAAATTCAGCTTTTGCGGGCCCGCCTCGAGCACTACACGCCCAGTTACGGTGTCCAGACCCTGCATGGCCTGCCTTATGAGCAGCTTAAGTTCGGCCAGCCCAATCACCCCGACACCGACCGGGCTCAGCTCCTGGAACCCCAGGCTTTTCTGGAGGGGCTTTTCGATATGGTTATGGATCGACCCGGGAAGTATCTGTTCGAGGTGTTGCGTCAGCTCGCCTGGCGGGTTGGGCCCACCGGCTCCCGCGTTCTCTCGGTACTGGGGGCCGACTTCCAAGCCGCCTGGGGTGGCAACCGCACCCACGTGTACACCCGGCTCAAAGCATTTCATCAAACGGAGCTGGCCGAGCAGTACGCAGCTTTTTATCTGCATGCATGGGATTTTTTCCGCTCGAGCTATAAAAACACCCATGCCGCCAGGGAGGCTCTGCTGGCGGGCGTAGGGGTGTTGAAGGCGGGTTTGGCGATTGCGAGGAGGGTTGGGCAGCAACCGTCTTCTACTTCAGCCTAGCGCACAACAGCAGCGCTTTTGGGTTATTTGAGCCTCAGGCAGCCAGCAGCCGGGCTTCCAGCCACTCCGGCAACTGACCCATATGCTCGAGCTGCACATACAGCCCAGGTTTGGGTTCATCCATCTGCAATGGCTCGTTTCGCGCCCCTGGCGAGGGAATGTAAACCGCCTGACCCCCAATTTCCAGCACCGGCCAGATGTCCGAACGCAGGCTGTTGCCCACCATCAAAAAAACCTCGGGGCGTATGCGGTGGCGTCGCAGGATACGGCTGTAGCTGAAGGGGTCTTTCTCGCTTACTACCTCCAGACAGCGAAAATACTCGCCCAGGCCCGAGCGCACAAACTTGGTCTCCTGGTCGAGCAAATCGCCCTTGGCAATCACCATCAGGGGGTAGTCGCCCGAGAGCTCGTCGAGCACCGCCTCTACCTCGGGCAGCACCTCCACGGGAGCGGCCAGCAACTCCTTGGTGAGGTTAACTAAAAACCGAATGTGCTCCGGCGAAATGCGCCCCCCGGTGAGCTCGAGGGCCGTCTCGATCATGGAAAGGCCAAAGCTTTTGACCCCATAGCCGTAGTGCTGGATGTTGCGCAGCTCGGTCTCCTTCAGATACCGGTCATCGTATGAACCATTCAAATACTGCTGCATCAGCACCCTGAACTGAGCCTGAGCCTCGCTAAAGCAGGTCTCGCTGCGCCACAGGGTGTTATCGGCATCAAAGGCAATGTACTCGACCATAGCTTCCTCTATTTAAAGTGTAGAAGGCTATCTGGCACGGCCTGGGTCAGATGACCCAGCAATGCGTTAAACCCAAGACAGCCCGGCTGTCCAGGGCCAAAGCCAGAGCCGCATATCAGGGTCGGACGACTGTCGAACAACTCCCGGCCTGGCTTCAGGGCTGTATCGCCGACAAAATCATCCAGAAGCTTCCCAACTCGAGTAGAGTAATCATGCATGCGACTGCTCTATCTCGCCCTTCTGGTGGGTCTTGGCTTTGCCAGCGCCCAGACCTGTGCGGGGCTGCCGCGGCTCGAGGTCAGTACCCCCAGCGGTTTCTGCGTGGGCATCGTAAGCCGCGAGCTGCGCTTTCCCCGGGGCCTGCTGCCTTTACCCTCGGGCGACCTGCTGGTAGTGGAGATGAACGGCTGGAAAGCCAACCAGGGCTCACTGGCACGGCTCTTCAAGCAGGGAAAGCAGTATCGCGTCCAGCGTATTTTCAGTGGCCTGGATCGGCCCCATGGCATTGTCCTGGGCCCGGATGGCAGGGTGTATGTGGGGGAGGTCGGGCGCATCTTCCGCTTCGACCCCAAACAAGCCCAGCCCCAAAAAGAGTACATCCTGCGTGACCTGCCTGGAAACGGGCGGCATCCCCTCACCCAGATGGTTTTCGATAAAGCAGGCAACCTTTTTGTGAACGTGGGTTCGGCCTCGGACAACTGCCAGCAGGACAAGGGCAAGGCAGTCTGTGCCGAGGCGGCGCGAAACGGCCTGATCCGCAAGTACAGCCTTCAGTGGCCCCAGGGCATCGTGCGCGGCTGGAGCGTGCATGCCGTCGGCTTGCGCAACTCCATGGCGCTGGCCCTTCACCCCTCGGGCACGCTATTGCAGGGTGAGAATTCCCGTGACGCCATCCAGGCTGCCGACCCGCGCATCTCCGATGAGGCCCACCCCGCCGACGAACTGAACGTAGTGGTACAAGGCGCCCACTACGGCTGGCCCTACTGCTACGAAAACGGCCAAAACGCCCCCGAATTTCCCCGCTACAACTGCGCCCAGACCCGAAACCCCACCCTGCTCCTGCCGGCCCATGCCGCTCCCCTGGGCATAGCGTATCTGAATGCCCAAAGCGAGTGGGGCGACGGCTGGCTGGTGGTGGGCTACCACGGCTATCGCAAAGCCGGGCACCGCGTGGTGGCCTTCCGGGTAAACGGGCAAGGCATCCCCAGCGGCCCTGCACGGGAGCTCATCGGTAACTGGGTCTTCCCAGACGGCAAACTTGGGGCGCCAGTAGATGTGAAACAGGGGCCCGATGGGAAAATCTACATTACCGATGACCGCAATGGCATGTTGCTGGTGTTCTCGAGAGTCTGATTCACTCCAGCACCCGCCACAAATACCAGGCCGCATGGGAGCGGTAAGGCCGGAAACGCTCCCCCAGTTCTTCCAGCGCCTGCCGCTCGCCGATGCCGTACAGCTTTTGCGCCCCCTTGCGGATGCCCAGATCCAGTACCGGCCAGACATCGGGGCGGCCCAGGCCAAACATCAAGAACATCTGCGCCGTCCAGACCCCAAGGCCCTTGACCTGGGTCAGGTGGCGGATCGCTTCCGGGTCGGGCAGGTTTTCAATGCCATCCAGGCCCCCTTCCAGGGCAAAGCGCGACAGCTCCTGCACATAGCGGGCTTTGGCATTTGATAACCCCACGGCCCGCAAATCTTCGCTTGGGGCCTGGTAGAGCACCTCGGGCTCGAGGGCAAAGCGGCTCGCCAGGCGCTGCCAGATGGTATCGGCGGCCTTGCCGGAAAGCTGCTGGCCCACTATCGAGCTCAGGAGCACCACGTACGGCGAACGCTTCGGAAAAGGATGGGGCGCAAAAGGAGCAGGGCCATGCTGCAATGCCAGCTTTTGCATGGCTGCATCGGCAAACGCCACCTGAAGCTTGGGGCGGGGAGCACGGGGCATGGCCAATTCTACTGCCCCCGCTTCCACTCCCCCGACTTACCCCCAGCCTTGTGCAACAGGCGTAGGTTGGTTATTTCCAGGCCCTTGCTGGCCGCTTTGAGCATGTCGTAGACCGTAAGGGCCGCTATGGCGCAGGCCGTGAGGGCCTCCATCTCGACCCCCGTCTCGGCTTTGGTCTTGACGGTGGCGGTGATGTGCACCCGGGCTTCTTCCGGTAGGAAGCGAAGTTCCACGTCTGCGCTGGTGATGGGCAGGGGGTGGCATAGGGGAATCAGCTCGCCGGTTTTTTTGGCGGCCAGAATGCCCGCAAGCTGGGCCACGCTCAGGGGGTCGCCCTTGCCCACCCCACCTGCGCGCAGGGCCTCAACCGCCTCCGGTTGCAGCGCTACGGTGGCCTCGGCGGTCGCGGTACGCAAAGTGGCCGCCTTCTCGCTTACGTCCACCATGCGCGGCTTGCCGTCTTGAAAATGGGTAAGTTTGCTCATATGCAAAGCTTATAGCCGAAAGGCTGCTTCAGATATCCTTCCGCTCGAAGATGAGCAAGGCCAAGGCCGAGAAGCCCACGGTGTAGATGATGAGCAAGGGCAGGCCCCAAGAAACGGCTTCCGGGCGAATGTAAAGGTCAAGGTAGCTAGTAAGCAAGAAAGGCTGTATAGCCGGAAAAGCAATCAGAAGGCGCATCAGGAGCAGGGTCGAGACCGCCGCCAGCGCCGCCGAGGTGGTGCTGAGGAAGACCACCGCATAGAGCATGGCCAGGGCCGAAAGCGGCCAGAGCACCACTCCGGCCAGCGCATGGGCCCGCAGCAGTTCCATAAACGCCCCTGGGGGCGTAAGTTGGCCCACACCCGCAAAGCTGCCCTCGCCCAGGCCCGTGCCGCCGAAGAAGCTACCCAGACCAAAGGGCAAGCCGGCCAGCAGCGAACCCGCCAGGCTCACCATCAGCAGAATGAAGGGGTAGGCCAATACCACGATAACTTTGGCTCCCAGCAAACGGCTACGGGGACTGGGGCGCAACAGCACCGACTTGAGGGTTCCCATCGAGACTTCCGAACCCAGGACTTCCGCCGCCGCCATGGCCGTAAGGAAGGGGAACAGGAAGTCCATGCCGGTCAGGAGCGCAAGAGCCGGCACCTGCCAGCCCGAGACCAGCTCGAGGCCATACTGTGCCCGGAGCCCCGGCGCAAAGGCCCACAAAATGGGCAGCACCAAAGCCGCCAGCAGCCCAATCTGCACCGAGCGCAGCCGCACCAGCTTGCCAAATTCCCAAATTAGTACCCGCAGCATGGGTTGCTCCTTCTCGCAATAGGTGGTTCAATCGCCGTGAAGCACCTCCATACACCTGAGGGATAGCGAGCGTCGGGGAAGCGCATCTGTCCCACCCTGAGCCCTGACCCCTGCACCCTAACCCCTGCTATATGGCTAGGCATTTTTCACCCTTTCCCGGTAATAGTCGTATAGGTCGAAGTAATCGGGTTCCAGAAACTGCACCTGGTAGTTCTCGCGCACCAGCGCCGCCAAAGCCACGTTGGGCGAACCCTCGAAGATTACATTCACATCGCGCAGGCTCACGTTTTGCACCCCCGGTACAGTCTTGAGGAAGGCAGCCGCCCTGGGCGGGTCGTCCACCCGCAAGCGGTAGGTTTCGCCCTTGGCGCCCAGCTTGACCTCTTCCAAGAGCCGCCCCCCGCCCAGAATGCCCACCTTGTCGGAATAGGCCGATACCTCGCGCAGGTGGTGGGTGGACAACAGTACCGCCACCCCTTTCCAAGCCAGCTCGGCCAGAATTTCGTGGACTTTGCTGATGCCCTGCGGATCGAGGCCGCTGGTGGGCTCATCCAGGATAAGGATTTGCGGCTCGTGCAGAATGGCCGAGGCCAACCCCAGACGCTGGCGTTGGCCCAGCGAGTAGGTGCGCACCGGCTGGTCGGCCACTGCCAACAACTCGAGCCGAGCCAATACCTCGCGGATGCGGCTCTCCACGTTGGACATACCCGTCAGGAAGGCAACCATCTCCAGGTTCTGTCGCCCGGTCATGTGGGGGTAAAAAGCCGCCGGAGCCTCCACCACCGCCCCCAGCGCCCGCCGGGCCACATAGCCGCCGTTGTAGATGTCCTGCCCCAGCATCCGCACCACCCCCGAGGTGGGGAAGGCCAGACCGGTGAGCAGGCGAATCAGGGTGGTCTTGCCGGAGCCGTTGGGCCCGGCCAGGGCATAGACTTCGCCCGGCTGCACGGCAAAGGTGATGTTCTCCAGCACGGGTTTGCGCCCGTACTTTTTACCCAGTTGCTGGGCCTCGAGGGCCGCACCCGGGGTGCTGGTTGCCACAGCTTCACTCATGGGTGTGATTATACGCAGGTAACGCGCCGGGCCTGGTTCACGTCCGGCAGATGTGTGTTGGGCGTAACGAGTCAGCTTAATGGTTTGGGTGGGCACAGAAGGGATACGAGCATAGTCTATGGTCTGTGATCCATAGCCGACGAAAAAAATCAGGCAAGGCTGGCAGGACTGGACGCTCGACTTTTTGCGCCCCGGCTTTTTGGCAGTAAAGGTAGAGGGCCTTTTAACGAGGGGTTGTACCCATCTTGCCTTTGGGCGCTGGTGTGTTATCCTCGAGGTCGCGTCCTCGGTCTGACGCGGCGCACCAGCGTGAACCGGGTCAGGGCCGGAAGGCAGCAGCCCTAAGCGCCACGGAGCGGGTGCCGTCAGGGAGCCGGGGGCGCTTTTTTTTGTGTGAATAAAGCGTGAAAAAAAACTCACGCGCTGGTTCTTGATCTGCCGCCAGTAGTCTAACATCCATCTCAAAACAGCTCGAGCACCTGGGGGATTATCGCCATAGAAGGTCATATTGGCCGCTTCTCACCTGGCAGACCCTTATACTTCGCTCTGGGATGTTGCAGCGTTATCTATTGCGCGAAACGTTGTCGCTGTATCTGCTGGGCGTGTTGCTATTCGTGGGGCTAATCACCTTCGATCTGCTCTCCTCGCTCTCGGGAGCCTTCTTGAGGGCCAGAACCCCCGTGGCCGAAATAGCCCAGATGGTGGCCTACCGGGTGCCCTATACGCTGGGCATCGCGCTGCCGCTGGGGCTGGTGTTTGCGCTCCTGGTAGCCCTGGCCCGCTGGATTCGTCAGTCCGAACTCAAGGCCACCTATGCCGCGGGAGTCCCCCCCCGCACCTTCATTGGGCCAGTGCTGGGGCTCGCCCTGCTGGTAGGGGCGGTAGTACTCTACAACGAAGGCTGGCTCAAGCCCATTGCCCAGGAGCGCTTTGAAGCCTTGCAGTATAAAATCTACTACGGTTCCGAGCCCTCCGGCGTCCTGACCGAGCGCACCTACACCCCCCAGGGCCTTGGGGTGTACTATGCCCAGCGCATCTATCCACCGCCCGAAGGGGGGGTGGGCTCGAGGCTGGAAGGCATCCGGGTGGTGGAGCCGGGCGGCTCCGTATGGAGTGCCGAGCGAGGGGTCTGGGTCAGCGGGGCCTGGCGGCTGCAAAATGCCTACCGGGTAGACCCCAACGGCAAAATATTCCAGGAGGCTGAGCATCCGCTGCCCTTCCCCATCGGGGTGCAGCCCAAAGCCGTCTCCTACGAGGCCCTGCGCATGCCCGACCTGCATGCGGTGGCCAAAGCCGACCCTGCCGCACAGTTCCCCCTAGCCCGGCGCTACGCCAACGCCGCGGGTACGGTGGTGCTGGCCTGGCTGGCCATTGTGATTGGCCTCTCGCTGCGCGAGGCGGCCTGGGCCTTTATCGCGGTGGTGGGGCTTATTTTTGGCTACTGGACCCTCTTTACCCTCTCGGCTCAGTTTGCCCGCTTCGATCTGTGGGGGGCGTATGGGGCCTGGCTGCCCAATCTGGTCTACGGGGCGCTGGCCCTCCTCGGCACCTGGAGGCTGGCCAGATGAGGAAAGTTGCACCAGCGCCGGGAGGAAGAGCGTCTGGGTGTAGCACCCCCTATCCCCTGGGTCCCCTCGTCCCTGCCCCAGGCTGGAGGCAGCCGTGAACACCCTGGACCGCTACTTGTCCAAGGAAGTGGGGTCCTATGTGTTGGGGGCGCTGGCGGTGGTGGTGCTGGCCTTGCTGGGTGGGGCCTTGTACGAGGTGCTGGCCCCGCTTTTGGCCCGGGGGGCCGATCCCTGGGTGGTGAGCCAGTATCTGGCCTTCCGGGTACCCGAGGCGCTGGTACGGGGGATGCCGCTGGCCTTCTTGTTCGCTTTATTGCTGGTGCTCTCGCGCATGGGCGAGGAGTCCGAGCTCAAGGCCATGCTGGCCGGGGGGGTTTCCAAGCTACGGGTGCTGTTTCCCCTGCTCTTGTTGGGCAGTTTCCTGTTTGTGGTGTGTCTGGTGGCCGCCGACAGCCTGGTGCCGCGCAGCTTGCAGCAGGGGCAAAACGTTTTGCGGCAGGCGGTGTTGCAAAAACCCAGGGCGTTGCTACAGCCCGGCACCCGCCTGGTGGATGCGTACGGGCGCATCGTGTACGTGGGTGAGGTAAGCGAGAGTGGCATTGGCCAGGTGCGGGTCATTACCGCAGAAGAAATTCTGCTGGCCGAGAAGGGCCGTTTTGAGCAGGGCGCGCTGGTTCTTTCGGAGGGGCTGCGGGTGACCTATGGGGGCGCTCGGCCCCGCACCGTGGCACGGTTTGAGCGGGCTACGGTGCCCTTGGTTGAACTCTCGCTGGAGCCCCCCGGCGGCCTCTTCAGCCTAACGGTTGCCGAGCTGCGCCAGCGCATCACCCAGTACAAAGCCCAGGGGCTCCCCTACCACGCCGAGCTGACCGCCCTGCACCGCAAATGGGCCGAGCCCGCCGCGGTGTACTCGTTCGCCATTTTTGCGGTGGGGTTGGCTTTTTTCCTGCTGGGAGGCAGTCGCAGCCTGGGCATGCTGGGGGTAGTGGTTCTCACCTTCATCTACTACGCCACCTGGAGCGTGGGCCGCATCATGGGCGAACAGGGGGTGCTGCACCCCATCTTGGCCGCCTGGGGGCCCAACCTGCTCTATGCGTTGGCCGGGCTGGCGCTATTGCGACTGGGGAAAAGATGAGCATGGATGGTGGAAAACCAAGATGCACCTTGCGAAGCCCCCTCATGGCCCGCTGCGTCCGGTTTTCGACTCCCCCGCTTTGCACCCGCTCGCTGCTCTGGCTCTCCATGGCAATGCTGGTTTTTTGGTTTGGCCCCTCTGTATGGGCACAGGAGGCCGAGGCCCCAACCTCGGGGGGGAAACGTCTGAAAATCCTCGAGGCCGAGCGTCTGGAGCTCCGAAATGAAAACAACGAGGAGCTGGTCATTCTGGTGGGCAGCCCGGTCAAGATGGACCGGGACGGTGAAAGCATCGAGGCCCCCCGGGTGGTGTTCAACCGCACCCGAAAGCGCCTTTTGCTGATGGGCGGGGTGCGCTACAAAGACAAGCAGGGCCAGCTCATCGAAGCCGACGAGCTCGAGCTCTTTACCGACGACGAAAGCTTCGAGGCTATTCAGGTCAAGATCGAGTCGGGTGAGTTTTATCTGGAAGGCCCCATCTGCCAGCGGGCCGCCGGGCAGATCCTGCTGCAAGAGGGCTACCTGACCCCCTGCCAGCGCTGCGAGCAGGAGGTGGCCGACTATGCCTTCCAGGCCCAGGAAGTGCTGCTTTATCCGGGTGACCGGATTATTGCCCGGGGGGTATGGGTGCTCCTGCGCGGCGAGCGCACTTTGTACCTGCCGGTGCTGCTCTTGTTTTTGAACGAGCGGCGGCCCAAGCTCGAGTTCGGCCAGAGCGAGACCGACGGGGTGTTCGTAGCCGCCGACCTGCCCTACGTCTCGGACTTTGGCATCGGCTTTACCCTGCTGCGCTACTTTGAGCGGCGGGGCTGGGGCTTTGGCTTCGACCATTACGGCATTGGGGCAGCCCTGGAACACTATCAGTTTTTGTACCTGCCCCCCCCTGCCGGGCTGGTGCTGCCCGATAGCGACCCACGCAAGGACGGAATTTTCAAGTACCGCTTCAGCTACAAGCTGGAAGAGCCCGACTGGCGCCTGGAGGGGCAGATCGTGCGCGACGATAGCTCGCAGGTAGAGCCGCGCTTTTTGCAGGGGGCGGGGGGCCAGCCCGACTACACCACCTTCCTGATCGAGGGGGCCACCCGGCAAACCCCAACCAGCAGCGAGCCCCTCTACCGCGTCACCCTGGACGGCTACCTGGATCACAACCCCCTGGCCCTGCCCAACGAACGCACCACCCCCAAACGTCTGCCCGAGGCCGAGATCAGTTTTCCCAGGGGCATCGAGGGCGAGTTCAGGCTTAACGGGCGGGTCTTGCTGGGCTACTACGAAGCCCCCTCCAATCCCCTCAACCGCAGCGCCCGGCGGCTGGGGCCCTACATTGGTGCGGGGCGGCTCTGGGTGGAGCACCGTAGCAGCTACCGCCCGGCGACACCCCTCTGGCCGGGCTTCAGTTTTAGCGTCGAGAACACCTTTATTGGCCGCTATTACACCACCCAGAATTTCGACCCCCAGGGCAACCCCACCGAGTTCGAGCGCCTGATCCGCTGGGATACCCGGGCAAGTGTGGGCCAGACCCTGGGGGCCTTCAGCGTGAACCTGAGCGTGAGCCGCAATGTGGTGGAGGGCGAAACCCCCTTTCAGTTCGACTTCGAGCGCCCCCAGCGCACGAGCCGGCTGGAAGGCTCGTTTAGCTTCAACCCCGACCCCCTTTTTTCCTTCACCGCACGGGCTACCCGCGACCTCGAGCGCCGTATCTTCGACCCCCCCGCCGAGTTCGCTTTTACCTCACGCCCCTTCCCCTGGTTCAACTTCACCACCAGCATCAGCCGCGACCTCGAGCAGGGCCGCTGGGGCCTGCTGCGCAGTGGCCTGGGCCTCTCCCCCGCCCCTTTTAGTCTGAACCTGGCCTACGAGCGGCAGCTCGAGCTAGGCCTGGACCGTCTCCTTACCCTGAGCGCGGCCTACAGCCCACAACCCTTCAACTTCTCGCTGCGCACGGGTTACCGCTACTGGGACGTGCAGGAAAAAGAAGCCCGGCCCATAGACCAGATTCCCCTGATTGCCCGCTACGATCCCCTCGAGCTCTCCGCCAGCTACAACCCCCCCGGCAACACCACCTCGCTCAGCCATAGCCGCGATCTGAACAACGGGCAGGCCATCCGTACCGAGCTGAACGTGGTGCTACAAGAGGCGCCGGACAGCTTCCGCCTGCGCCAGACCTTCACCCACCTGTATACACCCCTGGCCTCCGTCACCAACCCCAACCCCACCACCACCCCCGCCCTGCTGGACGGCCTGGCCCAGCTCACCCTGAGCCTGCATACCTTTGTCTTTGCCCACACCATTGGCTTTAGCCCCGGCAGCGAAACCCGCTTCCGTCTGGGCTACCAGTACAGCGCCGACCTCCTGCAGGCCGACCTCTTGTGGAACTACCGCGAGGGCCTGCTGCGAAACCCCCGCCTGGCTGTGCGGGCCGCTGTGCGCGAACCCGAGGTATTCATCAACGAGGTCTCGGCGGAGTTTCACTTCCCCGAAAGCGAAAACCTCCTCACCCTCGAGGACGACACCCAGGCTTTCCTGCGCTTTGTGCGCTTTAGCGGCGAGCTGGAAATTTTCCCCGCGCCCCTGCGGATGGAAGACCCCCCCGGCCTTTCGTTACAGGGGTTTGTGGCCCTGGAGCGCCTCACGGACAACAGCGGACGCTTCCGCGTGACGCTGCGCGAGTTTGGCCCCACCTTTAGCTTTATGGGCCTGGAAAAAACCCGCCTGTTCTACCGCATCGTGTGGAACGCGCCCGAAAGCGGTGGAACCAACCCCCGGGAGTTCTTCTTGCCCAACCTCGAGGGCACCATCCTGCGCCCCCGCTTCGATCTGATTATTGACCGTTGCTGCTGGGCTTTCCGGGCCAGCCTGGATACCCTCAAGCAGGAGTTCAAGTTTTCCTTTGCTCTAGGGGGCGATGCCGCCGAGTTCTTGTTCAGTCAGAATAATATCGTTCTGCCGGGCGGCATCAAACTCCCCACCCCCGGAGGTCGTTGAGTGAGAGGGTATCTTTTGCTATGGCTTTGGCATCGGAAGGCTCCGGTTCGGCCTTTCCGAAGGACTATACAGCTTGATATTATGGGCCGATTCTCGATCAATGCCTTCGCACTGCCGTTGCTCTTGGGTCTGGCCTTACTAACCGCCTGCACCGGCAGCAGCGAGGAACCCACCCGCGCCCTGCTGGTAGCCGGGATCAACACCCCCGGCAGCAACACCTACCAGATTCGCTTCTTCCAGAGCAGCACCCTCCAGCCGGGCAATTTCGACCAACCCCGCCGGGTGGGCAGTTGGGATCTGGACGAGCCCATCGTAACCCTGCTCTACCGCCGCAGCCTACAGGAGGGGGTTAACGACCAACTCTGGGTGCTTACGCAAAACCGCCTGCGCCGGTACAACGCCAGCAACCTCAGTGTGGAGGATGTGGGAACCCCCCAGCTCGACGGCTTTGACCAGGCCACAGGGGTAGACTGCTCGAGGGGCTATCTGCGCCAGGGGCAGAGCAACGTTTTACTGGTCTGCCCACCCGCACCTGCCACCCCTCCCCGCCCCATCGAGGAATACCGGGCCTGGATTATTCCCTTCACGGCCACGGCCCTTCCCAGCCCCATTGACTTCACCAACCCCAACCTGGTGCGCCTGAGCGCTCCTGTGCAGCTCACCCTGGGGCAAAATGACCAGCTGCTCTACCTGACGCCAGCCCAGTTCGGGCAGTACGATTTCGTCAACCCGTTTATCGAGCGACCCCTGAGCCTTACGGCCAGCCCCACCGACCTGATTTTTGTGAACGGCCTGGGCCTGGGTCTGTTCGACGACAACGACCCCACCACCACCGACACCACCCTGGTTTCCTGGAACCTGAGCGCTACCAGCGAGGTGGGGCTGGTGCAGAACAGCAACATCGCTGCGCGGTTGTTTGCCAGGGGCGCCCCACCGGTCTTCGTACTGGGTACCGGGCTGGCTCGGTTTGAGGGGAACCTTCAATTGCCCCGCGAAACCGAGAGTGGCCTTCTGCGCACACGCCGCTACAGTACGGCCACGGTAGGCATTGACCAGTTTTTGTACATTGCCGATCTGGACTCCCCCACCCTCTTGGTGATTGATTTGACAGTCAATATTGCCAGCGCCCTCACCAGCGCCGGGGTTCGCACTTCCTCGCTGGGCAGCTTCCAGGAGCGCATCACCAGCCTGGCCTTCATCCCCGTGGAGTAGCATCTTGTGGCCTTACACCCTTACGAATATCCCTGTCCTGCCAAGCGCTATTGAGGTAGCTTGGGAATATGAACATCCACCACATTGGTATCGCGGTTCAGGATTTGGAACAGGCCGCCAGGCCCTATTTCGAGCTTGGCTATACCCTCGAGGCGCAGGGCACCGTTGAAAGCCAGGGGGTCGAGGTCTGGATGCTCAAGAGTGGGCACAGCCGGCTCGAGCTCCTCAAGGCCACCCGCCCCGACTCGGCCATCGCCCGGTTTATCGAGAAACGCGGGCCGGGCCTGCACCACATCGCCCTGGCCACGCCGGATATCGCCGCCGAGTTACAACGACTGGCCGCCATTGGCACGCCCCTGATCGATGCCGCCCCCCGCTCCGGTTTTGCGGGGCACCAGGTGGCCTTCATTCACCCCAAATGGTCGGGGGGGGTGCTGGTCGAGCTGGTCGAGGTTCACGCCTAACTTACTCAGGCCTGCGGCTGGGCCAGCGCAGGTTCCCAGAGCGGTAGGCTCGCCAGGCGGCCAGCAGAACGGCAAAGCCCACCCCGGCCAGCAATATCAGGTAGACGTAGCGCTCGAGGTGTGGGATCCTCGAGCCCACATAGTAGGCCACCAGCGTGAGCCCCTGGGTCCAAAGCAAGCTCCCCAGCAAGCTCAGCACAAAAAAGCGCAGCCAGGGCATTTTTACCGTCCCGCAGGTGAACGGTACCACCGCCCGGAACACCGGCACATAGGGGCCAATCAGAATAGAGAGCGGGCCAAAGCGGGCCATGAAGCGCCGGGTGCGCTCCAGGTCTTCGGCTTTGACCTTGGCTTTGGTGAGCAGGGCTGGCCCGATCTTGCGACCCAGAAAATAGCCCAGGTTGTTGCCCAGCACCGAACCCAAAAAAAGCGCCAGCAAGGCCACAGACAGTTGCAGTTTGTTAGCCGCCGCCAGCAAACCCACCGCTATAAGAAGCGAGTCCCCCGGCAGGAAAAACCCCACCAGCAATCCTGTTTCAACAAATACCGTGGCAAAAATACCCAGATACCCCACCGCCTGCACATAGGCCGTTACATCCATGAGCCTCACCCTAATGCATAAGGCGTCCAATCGGCAAGCCAACTTGAACCCTAGATTCGACCCCTCATGAGCCAAGTGCAGTTGTCTCTATGGGTTCTGCAGGTAGCAGGTAATGGCAAATCCACGTAAACTCCTTGCCTTCTCCTGCCAGAGGAGAAGGTGGCGACACCCCGACCGCGCTATTTACAAACAGTTACGCAAACGCAGTTGACTGCACCTGGGGTGTCGCCGGATGAGGGAGCTTGGAACGACCCTCAAAGCTAACTCTACATGTACAGTCGGGCCGATTCCCCAGAGCATGGCGAGCCGGCCCGATCAGGGATTAGCGGGGCCAGAGGTACAAAAGCATTAAGAGAGCCCCCAAAAGGGCGCTATTCTTCATGAAATTGACCATCTCAGCCATACGCTGCATGGGGTCTTGCACAGCCCAAAAGCTGTGCATCCAAGGGGTTACAAACAGCAAAAATACCACCAGCAGCCATAACCCTACTTGCACGTACAACCCCGTGATAATGGTCAGACCCCCCAAAAGCAACATCAGGCCAGTAGCGTACACCGCCAAAGCCGGGGCCGGCACCCCTTTACTCTGGGCATAGGGGATCATTTGCTTACCCATAGCAAAGTGATTGAAGCCATTGATGACAAAGAAACCACCCAACAAGATTCTTCCAATCCAGAACAGCAGTTCCATAAGCTACCTCCGTATATTTACCAAGGGCTCGAGCACCCTGGCTGTCCCTTAGCAGATAATATGTATAGCACTTTGCTATTTCAAGTGTAAAGATCTCGAAGATTTTGCTTCGTTTCATCGCTGCACTACGAAGGATGTAAAGCCAACAAGTCCAGTTCTAGCAACCTTTTGCATGGGCGGTTACCGAGGCGGGAAAATCTGCAACTCCAGCACCCGGCCTCGGGGGCTGCGGCTGGCTGCATAGACCAGGCTTTCGCCAATTTCTGCGGGGTCTACCCAGGCCATGGGGTCGGCGTCGGGCATCTCTTTGCGGTTGGCCGGGGTATCCACGGCCCCCATGGGATAGACAATCGCCACCCGGACTGCCGTGCCCGTTAGTTCGGCATCCAGCGAGCGCAGGTAGGTAGCCACGGCGGCTTTGGCGGCGGCATAGAGCGCCACGCCGGGCCCCACCCCATTCCAGGCAGCCGCCGCCGAAATACCTGCGATAAAGCCGTCTTTCTGGCCCAGGAGCTCGGGCAATATGGCCCGGGTCATGTAAAACAGGGTACGCATGTTGAGGTCGAACATCCGGTCGTAGAGGCTGGGATCGGTGTCCTTGATGGGCGCGTAAGCGAAGCCCCCTACGGTATGAATCAGACCGTCCACCCGCCCGAAGTGGGCTTTCACCTGGCGCACCAGCATTTCGGCATCGGGGTAGTGGGTCAGGTTGGCCACAAAGGCCCGCCCGCCCAGTTCCTGTGCTCGCTGGGCAATGGTCGTTTCGTAAGCATCGGCGAAGGCCAGCTTTGCGCCTGCCTTGTTGAACGCCTGGGCAATGGCCCCCGCAATGGCGCCACCGCCACCAGTAATGATGTAAACTCTATCCTCAAGTGTTTGCATGGCCTAATTATGGGCCTCAATACCTGCCATGGCGTGTCTTTATGCTTACATTCGACTTCAAAGTCTGGGGCGATCCACCCTGGCCCCTATCATCTTGTTCAAGAGTTCCACCAGTACCCGCGATTCTTGCTCCTGGGTGCCGCTCAGGTCGGTGAGGAAATCTTCCCAGAACCACCAGTCGGGGAAATAGCTTTCGTTGACGAAATGGCCCTCGCCATAAAACCTGAACAGGTCGAGCTCTTCACCACTGCGCAAGCGCAACCCCACACGAAAAAGTTCCTGGGTATCCCTGGCCGGAAAAAACCAACCCCCAAACGTCCAGTCCTCGAAGCCATAGGTGACGGCTTCTACCTGCTCGAAAGGAATCAGACGGGTTCGCTCCACCAACCAGAACTGACGGTCGTGAATCATCAGCCAGCCCTTGCGCGGCTCCACCACCACCTGTCGGCTGAAAGCGCCCAGGCTCAGAATCCGCAGCCTTAGGGCAGAGGTCACCACCAGACGCACTCCCTGTTTTTGCATGCGCGGGCCAATGGAGAACAAGCGAAAGCTGCGTTTCACCCTGCTCTTGATGCTACGGCACACATTGTGAAGCAATCGGGTCATCTTGCCCTTGGGCCTGGAATATTATCCAGATAGGGTAGCTATCTGAGCCATCCCTTTTCGGCTATTTTGTAGAGGCTAAAGCGGCGGTCTGCGGCTACAGTCAAGGGGAAAACCGCCCTCAGGAGGCTTATGGCAACGAAAAAAGTGGTACTGCATCGCTTGGGAGGACACCGGTTTGTAGGTATCAACGAGCAAGGCGATAAGGTAATGGTGGACGGCGACCAGCCAGCTACCGGCATGCGCCCTATGGAGCTTTTGCTGGCAGCGCTGGCAGGCTGCACCGCCTACGACGTCGTGGACATCATGGAGAAGAAGCGCCAGCCCCTGGCCAGCTACCGCGTGGAGGCTGTGGGCGAGCGGGCCGAGGAGCACCCCAAGCGCTTCACCCACATTGTGGTTACCCACTATGGCGCCGGGCCCAGCGTGACCCGGGAGGCCCTCGAGCGGGCCGTGGAGCTCTCCCACACCAAATACTGCTCGGTCTCGGCCACCCTGAACGCCCATATCGAGACCCGGGTGGTAGTAGAGCCCTGGCAGGGCGAGCCGCAGCTTCAGCAGCAACAGTAAATTTTTCTAGAGCAAACCCCCATACTCTCTCATGCAAGGCTCTGGTAGCGTTGCCCCATGAGAGTGCCTATTTTAGCTGCTGTACTGGTTTTATCTGGCCTTGCCTTGGCTCAACCCACTTCTAATTCTCCTATCGCCTGGGGTTCATATACCATCCGGCAAGAAGCGGGCCTGCTGCGCATCATCCGTGCAGACCGCACGCAGGTGGAAATTAAAGGCGGGCAGTTCGAGGTCAAGCAGCTCGAGCTGACCGGCCAGGCACCCGCCGAACTCTGGATCAACGAAACTTCAGGGCCTCACACCACGGCTTATTTCTTCACCCAGGAGCAGGGCTTTCGCAACCTGCTCATCTACCGGGGGCGCACCGCCGGGGTTCTGGAAGTGCGCGATGTGGACGGTGACCGGCGGCCCGAGATAATTGTGGGCACCGATGTATTCGCCGACTTTGGCGGATTGCCTCGGGAGGTGTACCCCCGCCTGACCTACATCCTGGCCTGGGACGGGGTGCGCTATGTAGACGCCACCGCGCGTTTCCCCACCCTGGGTTTCCGCACCCTGTCCTATTACCGCACAGCCCTCCAGGACGCTCTCATCCAAAAGGACGAAGTCAACGCCCGCAGCGCCGCGCTGGGCTACTACGGGCGCGGCCTCATTACCGGCCAGGCCGACGAGGCCAAAACGTGGCTGATGGCCAACACCCCCCAGGCCATCCGGCGCTGGCTGCTGGACCTCGAGGGCGAGGTTATCCGGGCTTTGTATACCGACCTGGCCTGCCGGATGACGGTGAGTTACAGCCGGAGCCTGCCCCCCAAGCCGGTTTGCAACAGGTAATACCGGATTCAAAAAGACAGTTTACAAAACCAAAAACACCAGAGGCTGTCTTTTTGAATCCTAGAGCACACCCCTCCCTTGAGTACCGGCGCTAGCCGGGGGCCGATGGCCCTTCACTGTCGGTCGGCGAAGAAAGCGTCTCCCTTCCAAGGGGCGGTATCGCCCTCCGCTACGCGG
>NZ_QWKY01000036.1 GCF_003574035.1 Meiothermus hypogaeus
CGGCAGCAGCCTCCCCCGACCCCCACCCCCTGCACCGGCTGCTGCAACAGGCCTGGCTACTCCTGCAGGTGATGCGGGGGCGCATTGCAGGCCTGCTGGCGCCCTTACTGCTGGGTCTGGCCCTGATTTTATTGGCCCTGCTGGGCCTGGCCATGGGCTTTTTACTACGTTTCCTGCCCGCCGAGCTTAGCTTTTTACGAAACGGGGTGGAGGTGGTGGTGCCCATTCTGGGGGCGCTTTTGCTTTTTTTCCTGACCTATATGCTACTGCCGATTCCTACCCCCCGGGTGCTGGCCGCGCTGGCGGCCGCGACGCTGGCTGCATTGGCCTGGGAGGGCGTACGCCTGGGGCTTCCGCTGCTGCTGCCCCGCACTCAGTACGAGCTGATCTATGGCCCCATTGCCGGTTTTTTACTGGCACTGGCCGGCTTTTACCTGACCATGTGGATACTGCTGGTGGGCGCGGTGCTAGCCAAAACCCTGACCGACCGCTCGAGCGACACCATATGAAGGCCAAACCAGCACTCCCGGAGTGTGTGGCTTTTGGCCCCCAGAGTAAGGCAAAGCTACAACAGGTCTCTGATGTCTTTATTCGAGAAGCGGAGGGTTTATACCGGATTCAAAAAGACAGTTCACAAAACCAAAAACACCAGAGGCTGTCTTTTTGAATCCTAGAGCACACCCCTCCCTTGAGTACCGGCGCTAGCCGGGGGCCGATGGCCCTTCACTGTCGGTCGGCGAAGAAAGCGTCTCCCTTCCAAGGGGCGGTATCGCCCTCCGCTACGCGGATAACTTCCAAGGGGCGGTATCGCCCTCCGCTACGCGGATAACTTCGGCCCTGTTGATTCGTTACCGAACGGTAACGAATCAACCGAATCTGGTATTACATTTTTGGCCCCGCTCTTTGGGCGCCCCAATGCAGTTGAGGCTCTTGAGAACAGTATGCTAGAACTATGAGCCACCCGGTGCCGACCCAGGCCCCCACCCAGGCCCCTGCCGCCATCCGACTCTCGGGGGTTTCGGTGGAGCTTGGGGGCCGGGAGGTGCTGAAGGGGGTAGACCTCGAGGTGCACAAGGGCGAGTTTGTGGCCATCATCGGCCCCTCGGGCGGGGGTAAAAGTACCTTGCTTCGGGTGATGGCGGGACTGCTCAAGGCCAAACAGGGCACGGTGGAAGTGGTGGGCCAGCCTGCCATGGTGTTCCAGGACTACCGCCTCTTGCCCTGGCGCACCGTGGAGCAGAACATCCGGCTACCCATCGAGCTGACGGGCCGGGGCAAAATCGAGACCCACCTGGGCATGAAGCCCTACCTGAAGCTTTACCCGCACCAGCTTTCCGGGGGCATGAAGGCCCGCGTGGCCATCGCCCGGGCCCTGGCCCAGGACGCCGAGGTGCTCTTGATGGACGAGCCCTTCGCGGCCCTGGACGCCCTGGTGCGCGAGCGCTTCAACCTCGAGCTCAAACAACTCCACGAGCGCACCGGCAAGACCATTGTGTTTGTCACCCACAGCATCCGCGAGGCGGTCTACCTGGCCGACCGGGTGGTGGTGCTGACCGGCGGCAAAGTCGAGGCCATTCTGGAAACCCGGGGGGAGGGGCGCATTACCGCATTTACCGATGGTCTCGAGGCCGAGCTGCGTGAGCGTCTGGGCGTGGCCGACTCTACCTTCATCGAGCCCTCGCCTGAGCCCCTGCGCCCACCCTGGGAAATTTTTGGCGTGCTGGGGCTTTTGACCGCGTTCTTCCTGGCCTGGGGCATTATGGCGGCCCGGGTGCCGGTGTTCGTCCCCTCACCCCTGGAAGTCTGGCAGGCCATGCAGCAAAACAGCGGTTTGCTCGTGCGAAACGCCCTGGCCACCCTCCAGACTGCCGGGCTGGGCATTCTGGCCTCGCTGGCCATAGGGTTGCCCATCGGCTACGCCATGGGACAAAAACGCTCTCTGGAGCGGCTGCTCTCCCCCTTCATCGTGGCCTTGCAGGCGGTTCCGACCATCATTGTGGCACCGTTGCTGATCATCTGGTTTGGCTATGGGCTGGGTTCCAAAGTGACCATTGCCACCCTGATCTCCATTTTTCCGGTGCTGGTCTCGGCTATGGTGGGGGTGCGCGAGGTAGACCGCACCTACCGCGAGGTCTTCCAGACCATCGGGGCTACGGCCTGGGGGGTGTTTTGGAAGCTCGAGTTTCCCGGGGCCCTGCCGGTCATCCTGGGCGGCCTGCGCCTGACGGTCTCGCTGGCCCTGATTGGGGCAGTGGTAGCCGAGTTTGTGCTGGGGGGTGGGGGCCTGGGCCACCTGGCCCAGACCGAGCAGCGCAACTTCAACTACGCCAATGCCTTCTCGGCAGTGGCCGTTACGGTGCTGCTGGGCATCTCGCTGTACGGGCTGGTAGCCCTGCTGGAAAGCTATGTGCTCCGCTACCGGCGAAAGTAGAGCAGGGCCTGCCAATACTCAGCAGCAGGGTTGTCGCTTTGGGGTACACCCCTTCCTGACAGAAGAAAGCGTCTCGCATTTCAGGGCGGTATTGGCCTACGCTGCGCGGTTCACGCCGGCCCGGTGGGTTTGCCGCCGTTTAGCGTCGAAGCTAGCTCTGATTATTCGTAGCGCTGCATCAGGTTATAAGCAAACTCTTCCATAAGCTCGGGGCGCTCCTCGGCAAGTTGCCACAAAAAGCGCAGCAGCTCGTCGTCGGAGAGCTCGAGCAGGGGCTTCAAGTTTACCGGCGTGCTTCTGCCCAGCTTTTTCCGGGCGAAGATTTCGGGGGCTTCCAGGGCCGCGAAGGCTACGGCGACCAGGTGCTTGCACACCGGCCCCCAAGTGTAGGGGCACGAACAGCGCCACTCGCCTTTGTTCAGGTCAATCTCGACCCGGTAGGGAAATGGTGCGCTTCCCTGCACCCGCGCTTGCAAGCGGTTCCGGCTGCGGGCGGCCTCGAGCACGGCCCCACGCAAAAAAAGGGTCTTGCCCCGCTCCAATACCCTCTCGTCGGCCAGGGCCAGCAGGCTTTCCAGTTCCAGGCGCATTTATCCATCAAAATCCAGCCTGCTTCACTTTGCAAGCCCCGCTTTTGTGGCTAAACTGACATCGGGCCGGTTGGCCCAATTCCTTCAGGGCGGGGTGAAATTCCCCACCGGCGGTGAGGGCACTGTGCCCAAGCCCGCGAAGCCTGGAAATCTGCCACACATCCAGGCCCGATTGCGTGTAAATCGCAGGCCGACGGTTACAGTCCGGATGGGAGAAGGAGTGAAGCCCGGGTGCCCCTGTGCCTGGGCGAGTAAAGTGGGTAATACCTCGTAAATCCTCAATCACAGCTTGGGCAACAGGCGCTTGACCAGAGGCAGTTCGTGCCTGCCCTGGCGATGTGTGGGTAGCACGGTGTGTTGAGGAGTGCAATGAAAAAGTTGGTTGTTTTGCTGGCAGTCTTGTTGTCGCTTGGAATGGCACAAACGCAAAAGGTACGGGTGGGGCTGGGTTACCTGCCCGATGTGCAGTTTGCGCCGTTCTATGCTGGGGTGGTCGAGGGGCTTTATGCCAGGCGGGGCCTCGAGGTGGAGTTTCAGCACGGTTTTGCCTCGGAGCTCTACCCGCTGTTAGCCCAGGGTCGGCTCGACTTTGTGGTGGCCGACGCCGAGGATGTCATCGCCCTGCGGGCCCAGGGAACCCCGCTCAAGTACGTGCTGGCCCTTTACCAAAGCGTACCTAACGCCCTTTTCTCGCGGGCCGAAAAAAATATCACCTCGGTGCGCGACCTCAAGGGTAAGACCATCGGCATACCGGGGCTGTTTGGCACCTCCTACACCTCACTCCAGGCCATGCTGCGGGCTGCAGGTCTGCGTGAGTCGGATGTAAAAATTGAACAAATTGGCTTTACCCAGGCCGAGGCCATCGTGACCGGGCGGGTAGATGTGGCCATCGGCTTTATCAACAACGAGCCCATTGTGCTGGAGGCGCGGGGCATCAAACTTAACGTGATTCCGGCTGGCCCCTACAACCTTTCGCCGGGGGTAGGGGTCATCTCCACCGACCGCGTGCTGGAAAACGCCGAGCTGGCCCGTCGCTTTGTGCAGGCCACCCAGGAGGCCATGGCCCTGACCCTGCGTGAACCGCGCAAAGCCTTCGAGGCTTCCAGAAAGTACGTGCAGAACCTGGGCGAGGACCGCTTGCGGGTGCTCGAGGTCTCGCTAAGACTCTACCAGTCGCCCTATACCCGCCAGAACGGTCTGGGCTTCTCCAACCCCCAGGGCTGGCAGAGCGGCCTCAACCTGCTGAAGCAGACCGGGCGCGTCCGCACCGACCTGCCCGCCACGGCTTTTTACACCAACGAGTTCTTGCAACGGGGGGTACAGGTTCAAACAACTGCCCAACGCTAGAACAAATCTACCTTTATTGAGTGACAGGGCCACCCCCACATAAAGCTCGGGGGTGGTTTTTTTGCGCTGGCCATAGGTCTGCTGAACCAAGGCAGTCAGGCCTCGGGCACGGTAACGAACGACAAGGGGCTGATGCAAAACCAGCACTCACCTGGATTCCAACCGCTTGAACAAGGCGGAATGGTCGAGGTCGCCGTCGCCCAGAGCCTCGAGTTCGGCATAAAACCCCAGGGTGCTTTCCAGATGGGGTAGATTCAGGCCCGCTTGCTGGGCCAGCTTCTGGGCCAGGCGCAAGTCCTTGAGCTGGGTCTTGACCCGCGCCCCCGGCACAAACCGGCGCTCGATCATGCGGGTGCCGTGAATTTGCAAGACCTTTGAGTCGGCAAACCCGCCCTGGAGGGCCTCCTGAACCTTGCGGGGCTCGAGGCCTTGGCGTTCTGCCAGGAGCAGCGCCTCGGCTACTGCCTCGATGTACAGGCCCACCATGAGCTGGTTGATGACCTTGACGGTATGGCCCGCGCCGGCCTCGCCCACGTAGGTGGGCCTTCCCAAGGCTTCCAGGATGGGCAGAACCCGCGCATAGTTGGTCGGGTCACCCCCGGCCATGATGGCCAGCGTGGCGCTCCGTGCCCCCTCCGGCCCACCCGAAACGGGGGCATCCACCCAGCCGACGCCTCTGGATTTAAGCCGCTCGGCATGGAGCTTGGAATACGCAGGGTCGGACGAACCCATATCGAGCACCACCTGGCCGGGACGTAGATGGGGCTCGAGCTGTTCTAGCACAGCATTTACCGCCACCGAGTCCGCCAGCATCAGCAACAGCACCTCGGCCTTCGCAGCCTCCTCCAGCGTACCAAGCAAGGGAATCCCCTCCACCAGCTCAGGGCTCAGGATGCTGCGGTTCCATCCGCTGACCCCAAACCCCCTGGCCAGCAGCACCCGGGCCATGGGGCGGCCCATCAGTCCCAAACCCAGCAAGGCTATTTGCATATAAAAAGCATACGGGAGTTTTAGCAAACCCCCGCCACCCGGCCAGTTGTTGCGTATTGGGCTCTAACTCAACCTAAGCCCGTCCAGACAAACCACTTCACCCTGAATATGTATTTCCAGATCGCAATGGTCTGCTGGCCCCAGTTGCAGGCTAAAACGCCCCGACAGATCCAGGGGTATTTGTATCTGCACTGCATCCTGTTTCAAATAGACCCGGGCTTGTTCAAAAGAAATTCGTTCCCTCGAGATCACCTGCCCCACCAGACGAGGCCCGCACTCCTCCCACTTGAGGCTCAGATCCACGTGGTAAGGCCCGGCATGGTAGAGCTGCGACCAGTTCGACCTGAGTTGGGCCTGACGCCGCAGGGACGTGCGCACGTTCCTGGAGTCCATCACCAGAATAGCCTGATACACCAGACCTGGCTCTGGCTGTGGGTAAGTCCTGGAAGGCAGACGGTTGTGCATCAATGCGATCCTTTCTAAAGTCAACGATGACTAAATAATAGTTTATGCAGAGTATATAGAGGTGATCATCCAAATATGAACATGCTTTCTAGATTTTTTATAACGTTACGCAGCAAAATTTAGTCCCGAACTTTGCTTTAGGCGATAGCGTTAAGCGATTCGCCCGCTTCTTCAGAATTCTTCGCGGGTCAAACTAGGAACCCTGCAACCCCAAATGCCCATCGGGCAGGGGCTACCGCAAGGGTCTTTTGTCTTACCACACATGCTATTATGAAACCATGCAGTGGTTCATCCACCTAGAACTACCTTAGGGGAGGCCCGTGTTTGGGAGGCTCCCCCTTCAGTGCTGAAGGGGGTTTTTATTGACCTCCAGGGACTACCCCACAAGACACCGGTCACCAGACTTTGGCCCCTCGTTTCCTTTTTCAAACTCCTAACCAATACAATGGCCTGTCAAGAAGTGGAGAATTGAACAATGGTCACAACCGACAAATACAACCCCCACGAGCTCGAGCCCAAATGGCAAAAGTACTGGGAGCAGATTGGGCTTCTGAAGGCAACCGAGAGCAAAGGCGGCAAAAAAGCCTACATCCTGGTGATGTTTCCCTACCCCTCGGGCGACTTGCACATGGGCCACCTCAAGAACTACACCATGGGCGATGCCCTGGCCCGTTTCCGGGTACAGCAGGGTTATAGCGTGCTGCACCCGTTCGGCTGGGATGCCTTTGGGCTGCCGGCAGAAAACGCCGCCTTGAAGTTTGGGGTAAGCCCTTCCGACTGGACCTTTGGCAACATCAAACAGTCGAAAGAATCGCTGGCCCTGATGGGCATTCAGTACGACTGGAGCCGCGAGGTTACTACCTGCACGCCCGACTATTACAAATGGAACCAGTGGATCTTCCTGAAGATGTACGAACGCGGCCTGGCCTATCGTAAAAAGAGCTTTGTCAACTGGGATCCGGTCGAACAGAGCGTACTGGCCAACGAGCAGGTCATTGACGGCCGGGGCTGGCGCAGCGGAGCGCTCGTAGAGAAGCGGGAGCTCGAGCAGTGGTATCTCAAAATCACCGACTATGCTGAACGCTTGTTGAACGACCTGGACAAACTGCCCCGCTGGCCCGAAAAGGTCAAGGCCATGCAGCGGGCCTGGATTGGCAAGAGCACTGGGGCCGAGTTCGACTTCCCGGTCAAAGGGCACGAGGCCAGGATCAGGGTTTTCTCGACCCGTCCCGACACCATTTTTGGCGCCACCTTCATGGTGCTGGCCCCCGAGCACGAGCTGGTGCCGCTCATCACCACGCCCGAGCAGAAGGCCGCTGTAGACAGCTATGTAGCTGCCACCCGGATGAAGAGCGAGGTCGAGCGGCAGATGGAAGACCGTGAGAAGACCGGGGTCTTTACCGGGGCTTACGCCATCAACCCGGCCAACGGCAAGGAGATTCCGGTCTGGATTGCCGATTATGTGCTCTCGGGCTACGGCACCGGGGCCATTATGGCCGTGCCGGGGCAGGACGAGCGCGACTGGGAGTTTGCCGAGAAATTCGGCCTGGAAATTATCCGTACCGTCGAGCCCCCGGCGGGCTGGCAGGGCAAGGCCTACACCGAAGACGGGCCAGCCATCAACTCGGGCTTCCTGAATGGGCTCAATGTGGAGGAAGCCAAGAAAAAAATAATCGCCTGGATGGAAGAAAAAGGCATAGGCGAGGGCAAGGTCAACTACCGCCTGCGCGACTGGCTGATTAGCCGCCAGCGCTACTGGGGCACCCCCATCCCCATGATCCACTGCGAAAGCTGCGGCATCGTACCGGTACCCTACGAGCAACTGCCGGTCGAGCTGCCCACCCTGCGCGATGTAGACGACATTCGCCCCAAGGGCAAAAGCCCCCTGGCGGCCCACCCCGAGTTTTATGAATGCACCTGCCCGAAGTGCGGCGGCAAGGCCCGGCGCGACACCGATACCATGGACACCTTTATTGACTCGTCCTGGTACTTCCTGCGCTATGCCGATGCCCAAAACCCCGAGCTGCCCTTCGACCCCGAGAAGGCCAACTTCTGGATGCCGGTAGACCAGTACATCGGCGGGATTGAGCACGCCATTTTGCATCTGCTGTATAGCCGCTTTTTCACCAAGTTTTTGCACGACCTGGGGATGGTCGAGGCCGAGGAGCCCTTCGAAGGCCTGTTCACCCAGGGCATGGTGCAGGGCTGGACGGACGTAGGCGAAGTGGAAGTCCGGGGCGATATCATCCACTTCAAAAACCCCGAGCGGCGGGCCAAGCTGGAAATCCCCGAGACCCTCACGCTGGAAGAGGCTCGAAAATCGGGTGCAGAACTTCGCACCCACGAAGACGGCACCACCCACTTCTGGAAGGCCGCCACCATGTCCAAAAGCCTGGGCAACGGGGTGATGGTAGGGCCCTTCGTGAAAGAGCAGGGTGCCGACATCGCCCGCATTACCATCCTGTTTGCCGCTCCACCCGAAAACGAGATGATCTGGACGGAAGAGGGGGTACAGGGCGCATGGCGCTACCTGAACCGGGTCTACCGCATGGTAGCCGAGCACCGGATGGAGCTTAAGGCCCAAAGCGACCTGTACGAGCCCTCTGCGCTAGAAGGGACCCACAAGGGCCTCTACCAAAAGCTGCACCAGACCATCAAGAAAGTGACCGAGGACCTCGAGGCCCTGCGCTTCAACACCGCCATCGCGGCCCTGATGGAACTGCTCAACACCTTGAGCGACTACCGCAAGGAGCAGGGCATCACCCCGGTCTATCGCCACGCGGTGCTCTGCTACTTGCAGATGCTGGCCCCCTTCGCCCCCCACCTGGCCGAGGAGCTCTGGCACGAGTTCCACAACTCTTCGGTATTTAGTGCTCTTTGGCCACAGGTAGATGAGGCTGCGCTGGTGGCCGATAGCTTTGAGCTGGTCGTTCAGGTTAGCGGCAGGGTGCGCGGCAAAACAACCGTTAGTGCACAGGCCAGCGAAGAAGAAATTAAGCGGCGCGCGCGGGAGATTCCCAACGTACAGCAGCACCTCGAGGGCAAAGAAGTAGTCAAAGAAATCTACATTCCGGGCAAACTGCTGAACATCGTGGTAAAGGGGTAAGCCAGTGCGCCAAACCGCCCCCTGGGTGCTGTGCAGTGGAGCCTGGAACCGCCGACACAGGCGCGGTGTCGCCTGGGTGTTCTGCTTGTGGCAGGCAATCTGTATTGCGGACAAATGGCACTGGAAACTGGCGGCGCAGCCTCGTACCATAGGGGCATGATCACGCTACATAAAATCAACAACCTGGCCGAAGAGCAGGTCCTCGAGTGTGTAGGGCAGGACGCAGGCGATACCTTTCGTATTGTGGTCAAGCACACCTCCCCCAGCCACTACGAAGCCCTGGGCAAGGTTACCCTTAGCAATGCCAGCGTCCATTACCAGTCTTCGGGCCCCATGACCGCCGACCTTTTGTTACAATGGCTGGATACCATGTTCGACCGCTGGCCGGGGGCCAAAACCGTCCCCTGGGCTGTACACGATCTGGACGACAAAACCCAGCAATTTGTGCGCGAGGTTCGCAAGGCGGCTGAAGTGGCCTAGGGTTGCTCGTAATCGTGATAGTCGGCCTGTTGCGCCCGGCGCAGGCGTGCACGCAGCGCGGCTGGCGTATAAGGGGTTTTCTGGTGCACAACAGCCCCAAACCCCGCCATTAGCAGGGCTGGTATGAGCAGCAACACGCCCTGTAGAGGGTCGGGCACGTAGGGCATGGGAAACCGGGCCACCGTAGCCCACAGCTGTACCAGGGGCAGAATGCCGCCCATCAAGAGCCCACTAAGCCACCATTGCCGCGGCCACCACCACCCCACCAAAAAACCCATCAGGAGCAGCAGGGTTCCAGCGAAGAGCAAGTCCACATTGCCCAGGTCGCCCAGCGCGACCAGTAAACCAATGCCTGCTGGAATGAGGTAACGCATGAACCTTAGAATGCCGGGGCCCATAGCTTTACAATAACTGTTTTTGGTCAGGGGGTGTATCGTACCGGATTCAAAGAAGGCAAAAACCCCAGGGGCGCTATCGCCCTCCGCTACGCGGGTAATTTCGGTCGGGTTGATTCCTTGAATCGTTCGGTAACCAATCAACCGAATCTGGTATCGCACAGCTTGCTTCAACTCTCCAGCCGGAGAATACCTCTTTCCAGCGCTACCGTGACCGCCGCGGTGCGGTCATCCACCCCCAACTTACCAAAAGTGTGCAGCAGGTGGGTCTTGACGGTGGCCTCGCTGATTTTGAGTTTGCGGGCAATCTCTTTGTTGGAAAGACCCCTGGCTACCAGCGAGAGCACCTCGAGCTCGCGCACGGAAAGGTTTTCTTCGGCGGGGCCGCGCATCCGGCCCAGCAGGCGGGCAGCGATGGGGGGAGAAAGCACAGCTTCGCCCCGGGCACAAAGCCGAACCGCCCGGAAGAGTTCCTCGCGGGGTACGTCCTTGAGCAAATAGCCCGTAGCCCCCGCCTCGACCGCCCGAACAATCTCGGAATCGGTGTCGTAGGTAGTGAGTACCAGAACCTGAACTTTGGGGAATTTGGCCCGGATCTGGCGGATGGCGCTTACCCCGTCCATCTGGGGCATACGTAAATCCATCAGTATCACATCCGGCTTCTGCTTCTCCAGCAGATCAAGTGCCTCCAGGCCGTTCGAAGCTTCGCCTACCACTTCAAGGTCGGGCTGGGAGGAAAGCAACCCCGAAAGGCCCGCCCGCACCACAGGATGATCATCTACCAGCAGAATTCGAATGGTTGCCAAGCCTGTCATGAGATCTCCACCCTTGCTTGCTCTACCCGGTACAGGGGCAGACTAAAGGCCAGGGTGGTGCCCTGTCCGGGTTCGCTTTCCACCGTCATGTGTCCTCCCAGCGCTTCGACCCGCTCGCGCATGGAGCGTAGGCCAAAGCTACCCGAGATGGGCGGTTGCAGGCCTACCCCATCGTCTTGTACGTCCATCAGTACCATGTCGTCCAGGTACGAAAGGGTCAGGTTGGCATGCCGGGCTTTGGAATGCTTGCGGATATTGTTCAAAGCCTCCTGGGCGATGCGCAAAAGGCCGACCTCGAGCTCGGGGTGCAGCGGGCGAGGTTCGCCGGTCAGGGTGAACTGGGCCCTGACCCCACTCTCCTCCTGCCAGCGCTGGAGCAGGCGACCCAGCGCTTCGGGCAGCGAGGTGTTCTCCAGGATTTCCGGGCGCATGGCCCAGACCATGCGGCGGGCCTCCGACAGGCCTTCGCGGGCAGCAATGCGGGCTTGCTCCAGGTAGCGTCCGGCCGAAGTCTCGTTTTGGGCGGCCATCTCGGCGGCCTCGAGCTGCACCACGATGCTGGCAAAGCCCTGGGCCAGGGTGTCGTGAATCTCGCGGGCCAGGCGCTGGCGCTCCTCCAGCACCCCGGCCTGGCGCGAGGTCTGCTCGAGCTCCCGGCGGGTGCGCTCGAGCTCCTCCCGGGCTTTGGTCTCCCGCACGAGCAGCTCGAGGGTGAAAAGCGCATAGCCCGAATACAAAAAGGCAATGAAGATGAAGAAGGCCAGGTTCAGGTTGGGGTATTCGGCGGGGGTGGGCAAAGCGCTCCAGGCGGTATTGCCCTGGGGCCCCTGGGTCAGCAGAATCTCGAAGGTGATTTGCAGCGGTTCTTGCTGGGCCCACCACACCGACAGGCCGCCCAACCCCAGCACAATCAACAGCACAGCCCACAGCGGCAGCCAGTAGCGGGCCACCACTGGTATCAGTCCCAGGGCCAGGAAAGGAAGGTAGTTCTGGCTCAGCCAGGCCACTACCGCTACCCCAATCCCGATCAAGACCCCAAACTCCCAGGCCCGACGTTGCCCCGGACGCACGGCCCACATAACCACCCCCAACAAAGCCACCGCCGCCCCCAGGCGCCAGGCGGTCTGGGCGGGGTCTTGCCAGGGAAGAATGGTGGGCACCTCGAGCGGGCGGGCCGGAACCAGCAAGGTAAATCCCAGCACCGTCAGCAGGTTGAGTGCTGTGAGCAGCACAACCACCTGCGCCACCGGACGGCCCGCAAAAAAGCGATTGAAGGCCCAAATCATCGAAAAAATTGTAGCTCATCCGAGGCAGCTTATTTGCATAACAACATTCATTTAGCCGCCTTGGCTCAAAAAAGCGCATTTTTCGTGCAAAAATATGCCTGTGTTCAGCGCCCGTCCGTAAACAAACAGGCCTGCCCTTCAAGGAGCTTACATGCAGAAAATCACCTTGCCTCATCGCTATTCCGCTGGCAGTTCCCGTTTTCGTGATGCCTCTATCGAAACCGGCTGGCTGTGCTTTAACAACGGCACGGTCACGATCCGCATTCACCTTCCGCTGGTAACCCGGCTCGAGCTCACCTACCAGATGCGAGACTGGCTTTTGGCTTTTGCCTTTGTGGGCTTGTTTGTGGGGCTGGCCAGCCTGGGGCTGCGCTGGCTGGGCTGGCTCAATATCCCCCAGCTTCTGAAAATCAGCCCGCAAGCACTGGAGTACGGCGCTTTTGCGCTTGCCCTGATTGCTTTCGTTTCTTATTTTCTATTTCCCATCCGGATCTTGCTTTTATATGACGGCAACGCCTCTCCCCTGCTGGTGACGGGTAGCAAAAAGGCCATTGAAGACATGGAATACGCCATCTGGGCCTTCCTCGAGGCCCTGCACAAAAAACAACCCTGAGTATGGAATCGGTTTGGGATTATCCCCGCCCCCCGCGCTGTGAGCCTACTTCGCGGCGCATCCAGGTTCGGTTGGGCGAGTTGATTATTGCCGATAGCAACCGGGCTTACCGGGTGCTGGAAACCAGCCATCCGCCCGTCTACTACCTCTCGCCCGCCGATATTCGCATGGATTTGCTGGAAGCCACATCCCGCGAGACCTACTGTGAGTTCAAGGGCCGAGCCTGAAGGTTAACCAGGTGGGCGGGGTTGCGCGGCTCGAGCTGCTGGGCCCGCAGCAAAAGCCCCAGGGCCAGCTGAGGCTCGCCGATCACGGCTGCCAAAGCAGCATTGCGGCTGGCGGTGGCGGCGTCCTTGTACTCGGGCTGGGTCTCCATCAGGCGCAGGCTGCCCGGCCCCGCCGCTGCGTTCAGGGCACGGCGCAGGTTGGCCAGGGCTAGGGCAGCAAACACCCAGATAAGCGGTACAAACTTTCTCACAAAACATCCTCTCCCGTTACCTGGGCGAACCCACCTTGCTGCAATAAGCGGCGGGCAGCCCCAGGTCATTGCAAAGCCCTATGCCTTTGGCTTTCGTCCCTCAGTTTACGGCGCCGTGAGGGTGATGGTGATGGGGTTGACCGGCTGAACACTGTATATCTGGCCCTGCATCCCCACGCCGGTGATGTTGTCGGTGATGTCGAGGTCGCCACCGCTGAACGCACCGCTAAACGCATTGAGCGTGACGGTATAGGTGCCCGCTGCCAGCGGGGTGGGTGGGTTGGTCTGGGCACGGGGCTGGAAGCTGCGCTCCGAGCCCATGTAAAAAGCGAGGTCGGAAACCCCAGAGCCGCCGTTGCGCTGGAAATAGACCTGATACAAGACATTGTAGCCGGGCTGGGCGGCGGCACTATCGCTCCAGGTGGCGGTCAGGCTGGAGGCACTGTAGCTCCCGCCGTTCGACAGGTTGCTCCAGGCCACGTTGCCCACCGCAAAGGCCGATCCGCTGCCATCCACGCTGCCGTTACCGTCAGCGTCGATGTTCAGGGTGTAACGTTTGCCAGGTTCGACGGTGAAGTTATTCGCAAAATACGCCCCGCTGCCCGGTGCGAGTTCACTCAGAGTCGCGGTCTTACCGGTGTTATCGCTGATGATGATCTGGGCGCCACTGGCCGGTTCGGCGTTGTCCAGGTCGCCGTCGGCATTGGGGATGCCCTTCTCGAGCTGCACAAAAGCCACACCCCCCGGCTGCAATAGCGCGATGGCCTGGAAAAAACCTTCCGGGGCGGGGGCCACGCGAATCGGGAGGGGGTTGGTGGCGGCAGGCCGCAGCGACTGCACCGAAGCACCCGGACACGGCCCCGGCGTACGGCTGTAGTTTTTGCCGTCGAGGCCGATCAAGTCCTCCTCGTAGACCTTGCCGATGTCTATGACCTTCGCGCCAGGTTTTGGAATCAGATTGCCGTTGTTATCCACAAAGGTATCGGTATAAGTTTTAGTGGCCGTGAAGTTGACCGGCACGCCCTTTTCTATAGTGATAAAGGCTCGTCCATTGCGGTTGGTTACTGCCCGCAACCCAGGACGCGCCGTAACCACTGCGCCTTCCAGCGGCCCAAAGCGGTTGGACACATAGACATCCACACACTCCTGATCCTGTACCGCCGGGGCCCCGCCATACCAGGAGAAGTGCCGGATGCTGGCTCGCAGCACCGGGGTGGTGCCGTCCACGCTCGAGCGCTCCACCGTGCCTTCCACAAAGTCTTCCCAGCGCCCGGTCTGGGGGTTGTAGGCGTAGCAGTGAATCTTATCGCCTATCCGGTAGCGGCTGCGCAGTTCAGGAGGAATGGGCAGTTCCACAGTAGCGCTGAAGCCGGGTTTCAGGTTGATGCGGCGGTTCTGCGAGTCCAGAATGCTGAACTCGGCAAAGGTCACCGGAGCCAGCGGGGTGGGGCTGGCTCCCCCGGCCACCAGGTCGCCGGGGAGGGCGGTATCTTCCTTGGTGGGGTCCAGGGGCGTGACCACCACCCGCAGGTTGGTATCGGTGGTGTCCAGGCTATTGGGCTGAAAGATGACGGCATAGGGGCCGGCCTCGGTGCGCTGGAAGAGGGTGCGGGCCTGGGTGGGGTCGTAGCCTTGCTCGGTGCCCTCCTTCTTGAGGGCCACCACCACCGTTTGGGCGCTGCTGGTGGACTCAGCAATGCCGTGCCCTGGGGCGTAGCCCGCCTTCTCGAAGTCCAGCTTGACCAGACCGGCAGGCAGGTTTTGCAGGATGAACTCGCCCCGGTTGTCGGTAGTGGCAGTTCGGCTGCTGCCTACCACCCGCACCGTCACGCCCGCAAGCCGCACCCCGGAGCCAATATCGGTCACCAGGCCGGCCACCGTGTTGGGGGCGCTGGGGGCAGTGTTGCCCCCACTATTATTTTCGCCACCACAAGCCGCCAAAAAGCCCATCAACGCTACTAAACCTAGGGTCTTCTTCATGGTTTCCTCCTGGGGCTTCCAAAGCCCCTTCCCAACGCTAGAGCCGCTCGACCACCACCACATCAAACGAAAGGCCATCAATCGGGATGGCCCGCAGAACCCTGGCGCTTTTCAAATCGAATACCAGCAGGCGGCCCTCGGTGCCGCTGCTGACGATGTAGGCCAGGCGTCTGTCCGGCGAGAGGGCCGCGTGGGTGGGGTTGACAAAGGTCGTGCCCGCAAGCTCGAGCCGGTGGTTTTCGCTCTGGCCGGTCTTCAGGTCGAGCAGCGAAACCGCGTTGGAGTAGTAGTTGAGCGAGAGAACCTGCCCCTCCCCTACCCGCAACATCCCCAGCGGCCCCGGTGTGACGGTAAAGCGTTGAGGGGCTGCACCCGGCACGTGCAAGCTGAGGGTGTTGGACTCGAAGTTGGAGACCAAAGCCCCCTCCTCCAGCGGCAACACAAAGGCAGGGTCAGAGCCGGTGGGGGCTTCGGCCAGGGGTTGCCAGTTTTGCTCGTCCAGCCAGCGTACTGCGCTGGCTTCGGTGCTGGGCTGGCGGGGGCGCAGGGCCACCACCAATTTGGAACCCACGCGGGCTACATCGGCGGCCTCGTTGGCCGAACCGGAGGGCGGCAGGTTTACGGCCCGGACGACCTTCCCGCTTTCGAGGTCAATCTCGCTTAGCTGGCCCTGGCGAATGTGCGAGATGAAGAGCCTGCCGAAGTCGCTGGAAAACGCAATCCCCACGGGCCGCTCACCCACAATGAAGGGTTTGGCCCCGCCGGGGTTGTGGCAGGCAAAGCAGGTGGTCTGGGCGAAAGCGTCCTGGTCGAAGTGGGCTTGGATGAGGGTGCCGTCGGCGCGTCTTTCGGGCACGGGAGCGGTGAGGAAGGTGCGGGTTACCGCCAACGAGCGAACGTCTACCTCGGCCACCGCCTGCGAGCCCACCAGCACCACATACACCTTGCGGCCATCCGGGCTCAGAATCATCCGGTGCGGCAATCCGCCCACCGTGATGTGCTGGATGGTTTTACCCTGCGTGGGGTCTATCACCGCCACGGTGCTGGAGCCCGCCTGGCTGACCAGCACATAGTGCGGGCGTGCCGAGGGGGGGCTCGAGCAAGCCACCAACCCGATCAAACCCAAGAGCATTCCAACACGCATCCAAGACCTCCCCCTACTGCCGCTTGCGATAGCTGTTCCAGCCCGCACGGTTGACGCAGACCGCAAACTGCCACCGATGCTGGGGCCACTCACAGCCCAACTGGAACCCCACCGACTCGGTAAAGCCAAACTTGTAATAAGCCGTCAGGGGTTTGAGGTTGTAGCGCTTGGTCCCCGCAAAGCTGCCGCAGCCCTCGCCACGAACCTGGACGATCAGGCGGGCCTCGCTGGCCTGGAAGCGCACGTCGCCCGTGTAGGTATCGTTGCTGACGTTCAACACCTGGAAGAGGGCGCCGCCCTTTTCGTAGTAGATCAGGTCTTTTTTGCAAACCCCCTCGGTGTTGGCAGCCTCAAAGACCTTGGCCAGTTCGTAGCCACCAGGCACAAAGCGCAGCCAGCGGTTTTCCCTTGCGTTGTATTTGGGAATGTAAAAAGCCCCGGTTTGTGGGTTATAAAAGCCCGTATCGGAATCCTGGGCGTCGGCCCACAAACCCAGCAGTTCGCGGTAGGGGGGATCCTGGCCCAGTTGAAAACCCTCGGGCTGGGCGGGCGGCGGTAGCTCCAGCATGGGATCGAGTTGCAACAGCTTGAGACTCAAGGGAAAGGGCCCCCCTTGGAGTTCCAGCTTCAGGGTGACTTCCTTGATCAGGGTCTCGTAGTACTCGAGGCTGGCATTAAACACCAGGGGGTTGTTGGGCAGGGTGCGCTTGCCGGGAGTGGTGCAGTTGACGATGGTCAGGGTGCGCTGGCTGGGCCGCAGGACAAGCCGGTTATCCTGAACGGTTGCGGTTCCCACCGAGTCGTCTAGGTAGCTGACGCGGGCGCAGCTCGAGCTCACCCCCTGGGTGTAGTGCTGCAAGGCGTAGCGCCCATCGGCATGCAAAATCAGCTTGACCGAAAAACCACTGCCCAGGCGGAACCGCTCGCCCGTTACGGTGTTGGTGTAGTCGTCGGCAGAACTTGCTGTTTGCTGCCAGACCCCCACCAGCAGGGCGGGGAAACCCTGGTTTTGTGCCCGAATCGGGCTGGGGTTTCCAGCCAAAATCAAACACCCCAGGGTAAACAGAGTGGCTTTAGGTGTGCCCATAGGCCCTTCTTCCTTTACCGCCGCTGGTAGGTGTACCAGGGGTCGGCTCCGTAGCAGACCGCAAAACCCCAGAAGTGCGTAGGGTACTGGCAGCCCAGCATGAAGCTCTCACCCCCGACGGGCAGGGTGTAGCTCCAGCGGTGGTAGCGGGTGAGGGGCTGCAAGGTATAGGTTTGCACCCCGTCGTCGGCCCCACACTCGCGGATTCGCACGATTAGCCGGGCCTCGCTGGCGGCCAGACGCACATCCCCCTGGTAGGTGTAGCTGTCGCGCTGGTTGGTGATTTTGAACAGGGCCTGGCCCTTTTCGTAGTAGATCAGGTCTTTCTTACAGACCCCCTCGAGGTTCACCCGCACAAAAGCCATGCCCAGCTCGTAGCCCTCGGGCGAAAAGCGCACAAAGCGGTTCTCCCCGCAGCAGTCGGGAAACTGGTAGGCCCCGGTCTGGGGGTTGTAGAAGTTGGTCTCTTCGCGGCCCCACAGCCCCAGAATTTCGTCGTAGGGGCCGACCTGACCCAGCTCGAAGCCAGGGGGTTGGGGCGGTTGAGGCAAGTTGGCGGGCGGGGTACGGTTCAGCAGCTTGAAGCGAAGGGGATAGGGCCCGCCGGAGAGCTCCATCAGCAGGCTGGTATCCAGGAAGGTGGGGTACTCGCTCACCGAAGCCTCGAACACCACCGGGTCGAGCCGCTGGTTGAAGGTGCCCGACTGGGCGCAATTCCGCACGTCCAGCCGGCGCTCGCGGGGCCGCAGGACGAGCCGGTTGTTGTTCCACTCGGCCAGCCCCACCATCTGGTCGAAGAAGCTCACCAGGCTACAGTTGGACGCAACCCCCTGGGAGTAGTGGGCGAAGTAGAATTCGCCATTGGGCTTCACCTTGAGCTGGGCCGAGTAGCCCTCGGTCATGGTGAACTCAAAGCCGGTGAGGGGGTTCCTAAAGTTGCCGCTGCTGGCCAGGGTATCCTGCCAGACCCCCGAGAGCTCGGCGGGGAAACTGCCGGTAGGGTTGGGGGGACTGGGGGGGTTGCTGGGGTTGGTAGGATTGTTTCCACCGCCACCCCCACAAGCAACCAACAGCAGCAATAGCGCCAGCGCAATGGGAATTCTGTGCATGCGTACCTCCTGGTGCCAAGGGTAGACAATCCAGCATGACTGAAGCATGACCGGCTACTCAGGCGCCTCTTCCCTGGACTCTTCCATCTCCTGTAGCAAAAACGCCGTCAGGGCGCTGGGTTCGGCGAAGTAATGGCGCTCCTCGCCCTCACTCAAGGAGGCCCGCCAGATTTCGCCGCCGGGGCTGGGCTCGTACCAGACCCGAATCACATAGACTTTGTTCAGTGTTGCGTTCATGCCTTCCTTTAGCGAATCATCAAACCCGTGGCGGTAAACTTGACCCGCTCCGGCTTGACCCCCAGCACCGCTTCCAGCAAGCCCCCGGCGATCTGCTGGTAGGTCTTGAGCAGTTCGGCATCGTTTTGCTCGGTGGCCACCGAGTAGCCTGCCAAGGGCAGGGTAGCCAGCAGCACGAAGAGTTCATAGAGGGTCTGGCGTTCTTTATCGCTGGCCTTTTTGAACTCCGGGCTCGAGCCAAAGACCTCATCCACGCTGGCCTGTAGGGCACTCAAGCTGGCCTCAGAGGGCTCTTGGCCGCTATAGACCAAGTAGCAAACCCCCACCAGATAGGTAAAAGCCAAGGCTACGTTGTTGGGTTTGCCCTGCTTTTTGGCCTCGTCCTCGTAGAGCTTGAGCCCCACATCAAAAACCTTGGTCAGCTCTTTTTGTTGGGCTTTATCCTGGGTCAGGCTCTGGGCAAAAGTGTCTACCAGTATGCGCCCTGAACCCTGCTTGAAGCTGGTAGCGCTGGTTGGGCGGGCTGCGCTAGAGCTTTTTTGCTGGCTTTTTTTGACCGCAGCATCCAGCATGGCCTTGTTGATTTGCATCTGGGTGGTGAACATGATGTTGCTGTAAGCCTGGTACACGTTGGCCTGGTAGATGTTGCTGAAGCTCTGCACTGGAGCCCCAAAACCCCCAGCCGTGTACTGGGCCTGTGCGCTGCCCAGCAGCACCCACAGCACAACCGCGATTGCTTTGTTTTGTCTCTTCATCTTCACTCCCTTCCACTGCTCAGTTTTGGAGGTAGGGTGTCGGCCCTGAGGAGGCAGCCCGGAGCCGACACCCCAGGGCTTTACTTCTGCACCGTGATGGTGGCGCCGGTAATGGGCAGACCATTCAGAGTTGGGCTGCCCTGGGCGCTCACGCTGGTCAGGTTGATCTGATAGGTCTTGTCGACCGGGGTGGTGCTCTGACCGCCGCTGCAGGCGGCCAGGGCCAGAGCCAGGGCCAGGGCCAGGAAACCCACCCGCAGCGAGCGCATCCGCCAAGCACCCAGAAGCATCATGGACAGCAAGGTAAGCAGCAAGGGCGTGGGCAGGGCCGGGAGGCTCTGGGCCTTCAGTACCGCCGGACGGGCCGCCAGGGTGCTGGCAATATCGGCGGCCACCAGGAACTGGCTGTTGCCCGTACTGAGGGCCAGCGGGGCGGACAGGGCGAGGCTAAGGGTACCGTTGTCGGCGCTGAAGGTGCCGCTGGCAATGGGGGTTTCACCGCTGTCAATCTGGCCGTTGGCGTTGGCATCGCGGATCAGCTTGACCGCGGTGAGGTCGAGGCTGTCGTTGCCGCTGCCACTGGCCTGCAGGGTGATGCTTTGCAACTGGGTGGCCTGCGAGGGGTTGAGGGTGAAGGCCAGCATCAAGACGTTGCTCTGGCCTTTGTTGCGGGTGGCATCGGTGGGGGCGTTGGCGGGCTTGGCTGCGCTGATGGTCAAACCACCTGCGGGTGCGGTGTTGAAGGTAGCTGTGACCGACTTGGCTGCGTCCATCGTGACCGAGCAGGTACCCGTACCGCTACAGGCCCCACCCCAGCCGGCGAAGCTCGAGCCCGCATCAGCAACCGCACTCAGGATCACGCTGGCCCCAGAGCTATAGTTGGCGGTACAGGTCGCGCCACAGGCAATGCCAGCTGGGCTGCTGCTTACGGTTCCACCCCCCGTTCCACCCTTACTCACCGTAAGCGCGAAGGTGGCAGCAGGCGCCTGGGTGTAGTTCACGCTGGCGGTGGCACTGCCGGTGGTCACGGTGACGTTCTGGCTGGCCGGGTTGGGGTTGTAGGTAGTGCCGCTCACCACCACACTGGGAGCCGTGACGGTGTAAATGCCGGTCACCACATCGGATAGCGATTGGCCGGTGCCGGTCAGGATAGTCCGCTGCTGGTTGAAGCCGCCCGGGCCGGTGATGGTGAGGGTGGCGCTGTTGCCGCTGGGCAGGCCCGACACTTGTAGATTGAGGGTACCGAAGCTTTGCGCAGTGTTGAAGGTAGCGGTCACGGTTTGGGCGGCATTCATGGTGACGGTGCAGGTACCCGTACCCGTGCAGGCCCCACTCCAACCGGCGAAGGTAGAGCCGCTGGCCGCCGCTGCACTTAGGGTTACCGAGGCCCCGGCGTTGAACGCAGCCGAGCAGGTAGCTCCGCAGTTGATACCTGAGGGACTGCTCGTCACGGTGCCCGAGCCCGTACCGTTTTTGTTGACCGTGAGGGCAAAGGTAGGAGCCGCCGAAGTGGTGAAGGTCTGGGTGGAACTATTGAAAGTTCCTGCATCGGTGACGAAGCGGTAACGCCAGAAATACGTGGTGTTGGGGCTCAGGCCAGTAAGGTTGGTGCTAACGCTGGGAAAGTTAAGATCGGTGTTGGGCACAGTAGCGGGAGGGGTGGATGAACCAAAGGCATTGGTGGTCCCATAATCCACATACAGCTGGCCGCCCTTGAAATAGCTAAAAAGATTCACCCCAAGCGTTGCTGTGATTGCGCTAATCCCGCTGCTTTGTAGGTTCTGGAAGCCAGCCTGGTAAAACACTGTCACCGGCACAAAGGGTGTGGCAGTACCCCAGGCGGTATTGGCTACCGCAGTCAGGCGGTGGCTAGTTGGACCACTCAACCCCAGCAGTTGTTTGTTGTAGCGCACCGGTACGCGAATATCCACCTGCCAGCCCGGTGCAATTACTGCATAGCCAAAAAAAAGGCCACCAAAGTTTCCAGTAGACGGTGTCTGTGAGCAGCCACCCTGGAAACCCGCTGGGTTGTCGGTAAAGTCAATAACCTGCGTGGGGGTTGTGAACTTAATAGCGTAACAACGTACCCGATTGGTACTATCAATTGCCAGCGTAGCTCCATCCGGAAGGAAAAAATCGAAGCCGATGGTATCGTTGGTACAAGGACTTACGTTGGAGCCTACCGCCCGCACATAGCCTACATCGCCGGTCTTGGGATAGGGCACGCTAGGATCGGCGTAAAACCCCACGAAGTTTTGTGAGGCAATTGCCTCGAGGTTGGTTATCGCACATATCTGCCTAACCGAAGCAAAGTTGCCATCTACATAGCCAGGGGCTGCCTGGGCATTTGTACCAAACAAACCAAGCATTAGCAAAATACCCAAAGCTAGCATTCGCATCCCTTGCATGACTTCCTCCTTGCTCAACCCTCTGAGGGTGTGCAGCTAAGGTAGAACAGTCCGCATGACTGGAGGATGACTGAACAAAACAGACCCCCGCAGGGGTCTGTTGGAAGGATTGAGAGCCTACTTGATTTTAGACTGCTCGAGGCTCCGCAACACCCCTGGGGCGAGCTGCGATAAGTCGTCGCTCAGTGCGTCGAGCTGGAAGTTGGCCTGTAGGTTGCCGGGCCGCACAGCCACCAGGTTGCCGCTTTGGTCCACCACCGCGCCCAGGTAGTCGCCTCGGTCTACATCGTCATTGTTGTTGAGGTCTTTCCAGCCCAGCACAGCATACTCGCCGTCTGTTAGATCGGGAATGGTATAGCTGGCCGAGGTACCGCCCTGATTGACCTGGATGGCCTTGGAGAGATTAAGGTCACAGTCGCCCTGTGCTACATAACAGGCCAGTACCACCGTACCTTGCACACTGGCACTGGTGCCGCTCCCAACCCTCAGGCTAAGGGGCAGGCTGGCAAAGGTGCTACCCGAAGTGCCCCGCACCGTAAGGGCATAGGTTCCATTGGGAACACCGGCGGCTACGTTCAGGGTGAGGGTGCTGGCATCCAGGGTGGTGCTGGCCGGGTTGAAGCTTCCGCTCACCCCGCTGGGCGCGCCTTGCAGGCTCAGGCTCACCGCTCCACTGAATCCACCGCTACGGCTGATGGTAATGGGCACATTCACACTGCCGCCCGGCTGAGCGGTCAGGATGGTATTGGCAGTGGACAGGCTGAAGCTCGAGGTGCTGCCGCCCTGCACCGCCGCCAGGGCCGCATTGGCATCAATTAGCCCCGCGCCGCAGTCGTTGCCGCTGGGCCGGTTGCACTGGGTGGCGTTCAGGGGTCTGGCCGTAGATTTCAAGATCTGCAGGGCCTGCGCGGTATTGAGGTTGGGACTGAGGGCCTTCATCAGGGCTACCACCCCGGCCACGTGGGGCGCGGCCATCGAGGTGCCGTTCTCGAACTTGTAGTTGAACTGCTGGGTCTGATCGTCGAACCCCAGGCTCAGCACCCCATCCGCATAGGAATCATTGTTGAGGTCTTTGCTCACATCACCGCCTGGCGCCATCACATCCACGCGGGCGCCGTAGTTGGAGTAAGGCGCGCGGGCTCCGGCAAAGTCGGTGGCCCCCACGGTAATGACATTGGCGCAACTGGCCGGGCTATAGAGCGAAGCATCGTCGTTTTCGTTGCCAGCGGCCACCACCACCACCACCCCCTTGCTGGTAACCAGGTTGAAGGCGTTCTGGCGGGCGGTGGTGCAGGGGCCCTTGCCCCCCAGGCTCATGTTGATGACCTTGGCCGGGTTGGCATTGGCGGGCAGGCCGGGCACCGTCTCGCCCGCGGCCCACAGGATGGCATCGACCTGGTCGGCCACGGTGGCCCCCAACAGGCCAATCACCCGCACATGCAGGAGGCGGGCCGTCCAGTCTACCCCGGCCACGCCCTGGTTGTTGTTGGTTGCAGCCCCCACCGTACCGCCCACGTGCGTACCGTGGTAGCTGGTGCTTTGCTCGTCGCCGACGTCGTAGGGGTCTGGGTCGCGGCCATCGCCGTCACCCGCGTTGGCAAAGGGATTGGCGCCGCTGATGGGCGAGACCATATCGTAGCCGGGCAGCAAGCGATTGCCGATATCCGGGTGCGACTGGTTCGCATTGCTCGGGTTGAAGAGCACCCCAGTATCCAGGATGGCGACCACCACACTGTTGGAACCGGTGGTGCGATCCCAGGCCTGGGGCAGGTTAATGGCAGGATAGTGCCACTGCAGGTTGTAAAGCGTATCGTTGGGCGTGGCCATGGGCTGCTCGAGCCAGTTCAGGTCGGCGGAGGCCACGTCCGAACGACTGCGAAGGACGGCCAACAAAGCCGGGGTTTCGGCCTCGCTCAAATCGGCGCGGTAGAGGGCTGTGTTGGCCAGACCCAGAGGCCGCACCTGCTGAAGTTCCACCGGCCTACCCTGCACCTCTAGCCGCAGGCTGCTCACCGATTGCAGGCTCACCCCTCCCCGAAACTCCACCAACACCTCGCCCGGCACAAAGCGCGCCTCGCCCGTGCGCCGGAGTTTGCCCGGCTGGGAGTCAATCTGAAGGCTTTGCCCGGTAATACTGGACCCCAGCGAGACCGTACCCCCAATATTGCCCGATCCCCCACCGGGGCAAGCCGTCAGTAGCGCCAACAACACCCCGCCCAATAGCCATCTTGCATTCATGGTCTGCCTCCTGTTTGCGGTTAAGGACCCTATTGCTTAAAAAATCCAGCAAACATGTCATCCACAATAGACCCCTTGGCATGACTGAAGGATGACAGGTGCTAGAGGAGGGCGATCCCAGCCGACTGGGCCGCCCCAAGTATCGCCTGGCAGAGGGGGTTCTGGCTCAGAAAGCCAGGGCGGTGCGCAGGGGGTACTTGTTCGGCAACCTGTAGCAGGTAGTGTACCACGGGTCGAAGCTGGGCACTGCCAGCCTTTTGGCCGGTCGCCCGAACCCGGTAGTGAACCCACAGCACCTCGAGCCTAGTACAGCCCGTGGGCCAGTACGCTTCTAGCTTTTCCACGGCAGCCTGGATGTGGCGCCGGGCTTCCCTATCGTTGGAAGAACGGGCAGGCGACTCGAGCAAGGCCTTAGCCGATAGGGTGTGGGCCGCTATTTCGAGGCTCGGCCAGTCGTTCTGCTGGGCCAGGGCCAGCGCCTCCCGGGTGTAAAGCAACGCCTGCTCCGGGGGGCTCATGCGGGCTCTGGCCAGCCGGTAGCGGCCATAGGCCAGGCCCCGGTACCCGACAAACAGGGCCTCGAGGCGCTCCAGCAGCGGCCCTACCGGCTCGCACAGTTGGTGGGCCAGAAGGGCTTCCAGAACCCGGTAGGTGGCCTCGTCCCGTCGGGGCAGGTCGGGCTCGCCCAAGGCCCGACCCAGCCAGTCCGAAGCCAGCTTCCACTCGCCCCACACCCAGTACAAGCGGGCCATCTGGTACTCGCTGAAAGCCCGTGTCCAGCCCCATTCTTCGGGCACAATTTGCAAAGCGCGTTCCAGGGCTTGCTGGGCTTCAGCGTAGCGCCCCAGGTCGTAGTAGCGCAGGGCCAGGTTGTTGAGGTGGTGCACCTCACGGCCGACCACGCCCTGCATCCCCTCGAGCAAGCGCTGCGCCTGCAACTGGGCTTCCAGGGCTGCCTCGGCGTAGCCCAGCGCGGCCAGGCAGACCGCACGGTTGTGGTGGAAGCCGACCCGCATCAGCCGGTTCCCGGACTGCTCCAGAAGGGGCTCAGCCTCGCGGTAGAACTCCAGGGCCTCGCGGTGGCGCTCGAGCTGGTCGTAAGCAATGCCCAGCCGCGAAGTACAGATGGCCGCCTGTAGCGCATCGCCCCGCTCCAGATGAAGCTGCCGGAGTTGCTCCAGGGCCTCAATCAGAGCCGGGGTCTTGCGCTGAACAAAAAGCGACTGAGCCAGGGCGTCCAGCAAGCGAACCCGCAGGTCGGGCCGCCCGGCCTCCTCGGCCTGCTGCAAGCCCTGGCGGGCAGCCTGCTCGGCCTCGGGGCCATAGGCGTGCTCGCCCAGGCGGATGGCCTCGCACAGCCAGGCCCGGGCCCGCTCGGCGGGGGTAGCGGCCAGGGCCAGCATGCGCTCGACCAGGGCCGCGTGCCGCTGGCCGGTGTCGAAGCGGCTCATCACCTGGCTGAGGGCCTCCAGCAGGTCGAAGGTCGGCCCGTCGCCCATTTGGTCGGCCAGCTCGAGGGCCCGCTGATAGAACTGGGCCGCCTCGGTCAGCCGGTAGGCTTCTTCGGCCTTGCGAGCAGCCTGCACCAGAAAGGGAATGGCCCGGGGGGGCTCGCCCTCGAGCCAGTGCCCGGCAATGCGGGCTGGGTCGGCCTGTTGGCTTTCCAGATACAGCGCGGTTTGCTGGTGCAAATAGGTTTTGATGCTGGCCGGAACGCTACTCAGGGTGGCCTCGTAGAGCAGGTCGTGGACGAAGATGGGGCCGCGCAGTAGCTGAGCCGCCTCGAGTTCGGCCCAAGGCTCGAGCAGCTCCATTGGCGTACTCTGGAGCACAGCAGCGGCCAGCTCGGGGGAGAAGTCCGGCCCGGCCACCGCCGCCGTGCGCACCAGCCGCTGGGCGCTCAGGGAAAGGCGCTGCAGGCGGGACTGGATTAGGGTGGTGATCTTGCTGGAAACCGGCAGGCGGCCCGGTTTCCGCTGGCCCAGCCCGCCCGATTCCCACAGGCTGCGTAGGGTCTCGAGCAGGAAAAAAGGGTTGCCACCGGTATGGCGGCAGAGCGCCTGGGCCCAGTCCGACGCCGCCTCTTGCAGCCCTGGTAGCTCGAGGCTCTCCAGCATGCTTTGAACCGCAGCAGCGTCCAGCGGCTGCACCTCTATCCGCACGGCCAGGCCGCTCTGAACCGCCTGGCTCAGTAGCTCCTCTATTTCTGCTGGAAGCTCGCCTGTACGAAAAGACAAAGCCGTGCGCAGCGGGCCTGGGCGACCCCAGTACGGGCTATAGACAAAATGCAACACCTCGAGGCTGGCCATGTCGGCGAAATGCAGGTCGTCCAGGCAAACCAGCCCCATTCCCTCGGCCACCGCCAGCCGCACCAGCTCGGCTTGGGCCTGGAAAAACCGAAGCTTTTCGGCCTGGGTTTGCTGAGGAGGTTGTGCTGGGCCCAACTCGGGCAACAGCCGGGCCAGCTCGAGCCGCACCCAGTCCGGTAGGTCCAGACCCGAAAAATACCCTAGGATCTGGCGGCAAATACGGCTATGGGTAGCGTAGGGAATACCCACGTCGCCCGGGCGGCCTTCAAAAACATAAGCTTGGCCCTGGCTACTCAGAAAATCCTGTATCAATCGACTTTTACCCACCCCGGGCGGACCCGAGAGCACAATGGCCTGCCCCTGGGCCCAGGCCTGTTCCATCTGGATCCATTCGGCCTCACGCCCCAGAAGCCGGGGGGGACGCAACATCGAGAGGGGGATTTCCTGGCGGGGCGTGGGTCCGTGGGGGGTGATGGGCTCCCCCAACTCGATCAAGCGGAGCAGCGCTCGGGTCTCGGGTAAGGGCTCTACCCCCATCTCCCGCAGCAGCATCCCCCGACACCGCTCAAAGGCCGCTATAGCTGCGCTCCGGTCGCCCAGCAAGTACCATAAGCGCATCACCCGGCGGTGGGCGGCTTCGGAGATCGGATCGGATTCCAGGAGGCGTTCGGCGTAGCTCAGGGCTTCGCGGTACTGTCCAGTCTGCTCGAGCTCATCGGCCAGCGCAGTTAGCGAGTTGCGACGCAAATCGTCCAAACGTTCACGCCTGATCAGAAGCCAGTCGTCGAAGTCGGGGCAGTCGTCGTAGTCGTGACCCTCGAGCAAGCGGCCCTGGCTTTGTACCACCTCGGCATGGCGACCTGCGAAGTGGGCGACCTCGAGGGCAGCCACGTCCACCTCCAGCCCTTGCAACTCCAGGACATCCGCACCCCTTACCAGTTCGACCCCTGACGCCTGCTTGAGCCGCCGCAGGGCCTGGGCCAGGTTGTTGCGGGCAGTGGCCTCGGAGGACTCGGGCCAAAGCAAGCCCGCCAGCTTGGAGCGGCTGGTGGGGCCTTCCAGGGTCAGGTAGGCCAGGATGCCCGCCGTCTTGCGTTCAACCGGGCGAAGCTGGCGCGTTTGGATCTGCAAAACCGGAACGCCCAGCAGTTCCAGACGCCCACGGGATGTCTGGGCCTCTTTGGCTCCTGGTGCCTTTTCCGGGCGTTTACGTTCCGGCATTTAAACATTGTAGGAATCCACGTCAAGGCCGGATGTTTGTTTGGCACAAAGTTACTCAGGCATTTTTGTGAAATAACGTGCCCGTTATTCTGTGGAGACGTAGCCGACGAGGAATCTTTGTTACCAATAATGCGCGGAGAGAATTCTCTGTTCTGCGATTTCTGGGCTCGACTGTCACGGCCTCCGGCGCGGGTATGGTCTTACAGGCCAAACCAAGTTAAAGGATAGTAGCTCACCAGTTCGTTGCGGTAAGGTTCCACCAGCCGCACATTGGCCGCCGGGGCTTCGGGCCTGGTCAGCTCGACCCTGGGGTTGAAGTCTCGGGCCCCTATCTGACGCAGTATCTCCTGGGGGTTCAGGTTGGGCACCCCATAGCCCAGCGCGGCATAGACCTGCGAGCGCACCCAGGCATACTCCCCTGGCGAGAAATCCTGCCGGTTCAGGGCCTGTACCTGCATCCTTTTGGCGTCCAGCACCAGCGAGCCCCCTTCGCGGAACAAGTCCAGTGCTGTGCGGTAATCCAGCGTAAGCTGTCCGACTTGCTGGTTGGCCAACTGGTTAAGCCGGGCCTCCACGCGCTGGTAGCGCTCCCCCAGTTGTTGCTTAACACTACGCTGCACCCTTAAAAAGCGCTGTACCTGATCGGGACTCAGCAACCCACTGGCGGGGGGTGTATACGCAGTCTGCCGTTTTACATCGCTGTCCAGGGCGATAATCTGCTGAAAATTGTTGACCAGGGTCTGGGCCGGACGAATCAGGAACGAATACGCTGCCCAGCCCGCCAGCCCCAAAAAAAGTAAAAAACCAAAACAACCCATCATGAGCCATCGTGCCATGAGCGCAGGATGGCATACCCCGGGTCACAAGACTGCGGCTTTCGGTTCAATTTGAGATGGATGTTCCACAAGGGCCTGGCTCGTTCAATCACCAGCCTTGAGTTCATCAACTACGTTTTAAACGTAATAATTAGGCAAAAACACCCCAGTTAACACCGGGTTGTGTCGGATATCACCCGAATTAATGGCTTTTACCTCTAGGCTCGAGCCAGGTTGCGCTTATTCGACCCCTTAGCAAGTATTTTTGATGCCTTTTTCATGGAGCAATTTTGAACCACGCCGCCACCCACCTCACCTCCTCTGCAGCCCCCACGGCAGCCGAACGGGTACTGACGCTGGTGGACCTGGGTAGCGAGGTTTTGCGCATCAATCCGGCCCAGGCCTTGGACATGGCCACCCAGGCCGCGCAGCTATGCCAGGAGCACGGGCTGGCCAGGCTCCGACTACCCGTTTTGAGCCTGCTGGGGGAAAGCCAGTACCGACTGGGGCAGTACCTCGAGGCCCGCGCCAATCTCAACACCCTCCTATCGCTGGGGCCCGACCAGGCCCTGGAGGCCCGGACCTTCAACTTGCTGGGTCATGTGCAGCGAATGCTGGGGGAGCATCGCACCGCCATCCAGCACTACAACCAGGCCCTCGAGCTAGCCCACCACCTGCAAGATAAAAAGCAGGAAATCACCGCCCTCAACGGGCTGGCCGGCACCTATTTCTCCTTGTTCGACTACCAGGGCGCCGCCGAACTGTACCTGCAAAGCCTGGGATTGGCCCAGAGCCTGGGCAACCTCGATGCCGAAGGGGCCGCCCTGGGCAACCTGGGCGCGGTCTACCTGGAGCAGGGGGAGCTCTCCCGGGCCCAGGAGCTTTTCCAGAAGGGCCTGGAAATCTGCATCCGGGTGGGCAATCAGCAGCGCGAGGCGGTCGTACGCAACAACCTGGGCTTCACCTATTATCGCCTGGACGCCTACCAGTCTTCGCTCGAGTACAGCCAGCAAGCCCTGCAGCTCGCCCAGAAGCTGCGGGACCGCCGTATCGAGGCCAGCGCGCTGGGCAACCTGGCCCTCACCTACTTTGCCCTGGGGCAGTACGACACCGCACTCGAGCTCAACAAACGAGCCCTGGAACTTGAGCGCGAGCTGCACAACCGCCATACCGAAGCCGATTTGCTGGTGCAGATTGGCCGCATCTGGCTGGAAAAGCGCAACTACACGTTGGCCCAGAGCACCCTCGAGGAAGCCTTGCAGGTAGCCCAGTCCGGTGGCAATCGCAAGGCCCATACCGAAGTGCATCTGTATCTGTCGGAAATCTGGCAGCACAAGGGCCAGTTTGCCCTAGCCCTCCAGCAACACCGGCTGTACCACGAACTGACCACTGCCACCCTGCGCGAACAACTCGAGCGCAAAACCCTAGCCCTCTTGATTCGCTTTCAGGCCGAACAAGCCCTGCAACAAGCCGAGATTGTGCGCTTGCGCAACGTCGAGCTGGTCTCGGCCAACGAAGCCTTGGAGCAGGCCAATCGCGAAAAAAGCCAGCTGCTGGCCCAGCTCGAGCAGATGGTGCGCACCGACCCCCTCACCCAGATCTACAACCGGCGCTACCTCGAAGAGCAGCTTCGCCACCTTTTCGAGCAGTCCCGTGCCGAACAATGGCCCTTGAGCGTAGCCCTGATTGACCTCGACCACTTTAAAGCCATCAACGACACCTACTCCCACCAGGCGGGCGACGAGGTACTCAAAACCACCGCCGCCCTCTTTAAAGAAGCCCTGCCGGAAGTCGGGCTGATTGCCCGCTACGGCGGGGAGGAGTTTGCCATCGTGTTTCCCCGGACCGCCGCCGCCGAGGCCGCCGCCGCCTGCGAGCGCCTGCGCCAGCGAATCGAGACCCACGATTGGAGCTTCATCCACCCCGATCTGGTGGTTACGGTCAGCATCGGGGTATCCGACGCACCCGCTGCCCCCAATCACGAAAAACTCCTGATGGTGGCCGACCAATACCTCTACGACGCCAAGCGCAGGCGCCGCAACCAGGTTTGCTTTGGGTCATAAAATCGTATTATAAAGCCCAAGACTATTGGGCTATGAACCAGACCCTCCAGGCCCTCGAGGCCCAACTCAGCCAGACCCAGGCCCTTTCGGAGAAACTGGAGTTGCTTGATCAGCTCTACCAGTTTCTGCGCCTGAGCGACCTGCATCGGGCCAAAGAGGCCGTGGAAGATATGCTAATTCTGTCACAGAACCCCGCCTATCCGGCCGGGCGCGGCCTGGCCCTCAAAAATCTGGGCGATTTTCATTTTCGCCAGGGCAACCTGCCGGCATCCCAGGGGTGTCTCGAGGAAGCCCTCTCCATCTTGCGCAGGGCCGGTGAAGTCAAGGGCGAGATAGACACCCTGAATGCCCTGGGCAACTTCTACTACTTTCAGGGTAGTTTTCCCAAAGCCCTTGAGTATTATCTGGAAGCCCTCGAGCAAAGCCGTAAATACGAACTCAAAGCCCAGGAATCCCACGCCCTGAGCGGGGTAGGCATCATCCAGTACACCCTGGGCAACTACCAGGAGGCCACCAAGTATTTTTTGCGGAGCCTGGCCCTCAAGCGCGAGATCGGCGATCGCCTGACCGAATCGGGCACCCTGAACAACCTGGGACTGGTCTACCTCGAGATGGGCGACTATCCAGGGGCGGTACAGCTCTACCGCGAAAGCCTGGAGATTAAGCGAGCGCTGGGCGACCTCCAGGGCGAGGCCAACGCCCTCTCCAACCTGGGTGTGGTGTTCCAGCGGCTGGGCCGCACCCAGGAAGCCCTGGACTACCACCAGCAGGCCCTGGAAATTGCCGGCCGGTTGGGTAGCCCCCAGGTACGGGCTACCTGTCTGGAAAACCTGGGCCTCTCCCATGCCACCCTGGGCAACCTGGAAAAAGCTCTGGAATTATTCCAGGCTTCCAAAAATCTCTACCAGGAGCAGGGCAATCGGCTGGGTGAGCTCAGTACATGGCTGCAGATAGGCTCGACCCTCGGCCACCTGGAGCAAGCGGAAGCCGCCATCGAGGCCCTGCAAAAAGGGCTCAAAATGGCCGAGGAGCTAGGGCCCCAGAAACCTTTGCTCGAGTTCCACCAGGCGCTTTCGAAGGTGTTTGAGCAGCTTCACAAACCCGCACTCGCCCTCTACCACCTCAAGCAGGCCATCGAAATTGAGCGCAGGCTGCACAAGGAACAACAAGCCCAAAAAACCGCCGCCCTGCTGGCCGGATTCCAGGTAGAAAAAGCCCGCCAGGAAGCCGAAATCGAGCGCCTGCGCAACACCGAGCTGGCCCGTGCCAACCGTGAGCTGGCCCGTGCTATCGAAAGCCTCAAGGAAGCCAACGCCGAAAAGACCCGCCTGCTGGACAAGCTGCGCCAGCAGTCTAAAGAGCTAGAGCGCCTGGCCCGTCAGGATCCCCTCACCCGGCTCTACAACCGCCGCTACCTGGAGGAAAACCTTGGGCGCGAGTTTGCCGCTTCCAAACGTTATAACTTCCCCCTCAGCATCGCCATGGTAGACATTGATCATTTCAAACAGATTAACGACCGCTTTTCCCATCAGGTAGGCGACGATGTACTAAGGCTGGTGGCACAGATGCTCGAGTCCAACTGCCGTGGCGTAGACTTTGCTGCCCGCTACGGGGGCGAAGAATTCGCCCTGGTCTTTCCACAAACCGACCTGCTGGGGGCGCTGGTGGCCTGTGAACGGCTGCGGCAACGGGTGGAGAGCTACGACTGGAGCACCATTCACCCTCATCTGAAGGTCACGGTGAGCATTGGAATTAGCAGTGATTCCACCTTACCCGATCACGAAAAACTCCTCGCCGCCGCCGATGAGCAACTCTACGCGGCCAAGCGAGCGGGGCGCAATCGGGTATTCCCGCAAGTAACGGGATAAAAGAACCCGGGCGCGGATACAAGCAACCAGGGATCAGACTTCTCCCTGACCCCAATCCCCGGTCCCCTCCCTTATGCTGTACACATGCGCGTACACCCCGAAGTTGCCCAGGCCCTACGAGACCACCAAGCGGTGGTGGCCCTCGAGTCCACCGTGATCACCCACGGCCTGCCACGCCCTATGAACCTGGCGCTGGCCCAGAAGCTCGAGGATACCGTGCGGCAGGCCGGGGCCATCCCCGCAACCATTGCCATCCTCAAGGGCGAAGTAGTGGTGGGCCTGACCCCGGACGAGCTACAAGCCATTGCTGCCGACGACACCGCCGACAAGGCCAGTCTGTGGAACCTGGGTGCCCTGGTGGCCCAGGGCAAAAGCGCCGGCACCACCGTGGCCTCCACCACCTTCCTGGCCCACAAGGCCGGCATCCAGGTCTTTGCCACCGGCGGCGTCGGCGGGGTACACCCCCATCCCTATGACGAATCGGCGGATCTGCTCGAGCTTTCCCGCACCCCCATCTTGGTGGTCTCGGCTGGCCCCAAAAGCATCCTGGATCTGGCCGCCACCCTGGAGCGGCTGGAGTCGCTGGGCGTGGCCCTGCTGGGCTACAAAACAAACCATCTCCCCGCCTTTCACAGCCCCTCCAGCCCCTATCCCCTACCCGCCCGGGTGGAATCTGCCCAGGAGGCCGCCCGGGCTTTTCGGGCCGCCCGGACTCTGGGATTACCGGGCGCCTCGCTGGTACTCAACCCCATTTCCAAAGGGCTGGAGTTTAGCCAGGTACAGCGCTGGGTTGAGCAAGCCACCCAGGAGGCCGCCCGCGCCGGGGTGGGTGGCAAAGCCCTGACGCCCTTTTTGCTGCGGCGTATCTCCGAGTTGAGTGGGGGCCAGACCGACGAGGCCAATCTGCGGCTGCTCGAAGAAAATGCGCGGCTGGCAGCCCAAATTGCGCTGGCTCTTGCCCAGCTATCCTGAGCCTCAACAGATTAGCTGCACGTGAGCTGATTTTGTGGCATAGAATAAGACGCAATGTGTGAGCTGGGGAAACGGCTGAGGGATGCCCGCGAGGCCAAGGGCTTGGAAATAGCCCAGGCAGCGGAGGTTCTCAAGGTGCGGCGGGTTATTCTGGAGGCCCTGGAGGACTGCCGTTTCGACGAGCTGCCCGAGCCCGCCCTGGCTCGAGGCTACCTCAAGCGCTACGCCCAGCTGCTGGGCCTCGAGCCCGCCCCCCTGCTGGCCCTGTACCCCATCGCCACCCCCGAGCTGGGCGGGCCTGTTGCCTCGAGCAAAGCCGCGCCGGGCTCGAAAGCTCCGGCCGCCCCTTCCAGCACTGGCTGGCTGTGGTTGGTGCCACTGGTTTTGCTCCTGGCGATACTGGGCTGGCTGGGCTACCGGGCCCTGAACCCGCCTAGCACTTCTACCCCAGCGACCTCTCGGATGCGGAGTGGGTTCTCCTGGAGGGTGTGTCCTGAAAATAGGCAAACAGCCTAAACTGTTGGAATGAGCGAAATACGGGAACGGATGCATCAGTTGGTGGATGAGTAC
>NZ_QWKY01000037.1 GCF_003574035.1 Meiothermus hypogaeus
CGGGGGCCGATGGCCCTTCACTGTCGGTCGGCGAAGAAAGCGTCTCCCTTCCAAGGGGCGGTATCGCCCTCCGCTACGCGGATAACTTCCAAGGGGCGGTATCGCCCTCCGCTACGCGGATAACTTCGGCCCTGTTGATTCGTTACCGAACGGTAACGAATCAACTGAATCTGGTATAAGTCTGCCACTGAGACCAACTGTAGGCGTGTAGCCAAAACGATACCCAGAGTGGGAGTGGGTCTCCACGCCTTTCCCCTGTTCCCTAACCCCTACCCCCTGCTCCCTGCCTCACCTCTTCTGAAATATACAAAGTGTTCAGGCAGAGATGGTATGAGCTCGAGCTTGGCTGTGTCTAGCGATAGGGGTCACAACCAGAAGGCTCTAGGGTGGTCCAGTTGCCCCGTCCGCCCTTAGCGGATCACCTGCGGCACCACCCGCACATCGCGGGTCTGGCCGTCGCGCCAGACCTTCAGGTTCACAGCTTCGCCTGGCTTTTTGGAGAGCAGCACCGCGCGCAGGTCGTTGATATTGTTGATGGGGTTGCCGTCGGCCTCGAGCAGAATATCGCCATTGACCCCCAGTTCAATCACCTGCCCGGTGCGAAGCTGTAGCTGCACGGTACGGGTGGCTGGCCGCAAGCCCGCCCGCTCGGCGGGGCCGCCCCGCTCCACCTGTTGAATCATAAGACCGGTATCCGGCAGGCGATTCTGGCGGCGGATGTTCTCGGGGTACTCGCCCATCGAAAGCGCCGACAGGGTCACCCCAAGCCTTGGACGCGAACGCAGGATTTCCTCGGCGGTGATGTCCTTGCCGGCCTTAAGGTCGGCCAGGTACTGCTTGGCCAGGTTGATGGGGATGGCAAAACCAATCCCTGCCGACTGGGCCGCCCCAAAGGCCCCAGCCGAGCTATAGATGAAGGTATTGATGCCGATTACCTCACCGCGGGAGTTGAGTAGCGGCCCCCCGGAGTTGCCGGGGTTAATGGCCGCATCGGTCTGGATGACGGTGGGCACAAATGCCCCCTTACCACCCCCGCTGCCATCGTTGGGGTTGCGCCTGATGGCCGAAACAATGCCCTCAGTGACCGTAAATTCCAGTCCAAAAGGGTTGCCCATGGCAATGGCCTTCTGCCCCACCCGCACCTGGTCGGAGTCGGCTAAGCGCATGGGCTTGAGCTTCTCCCGCGGGGCCTGCACCCGGATCAGGGCCAGGTCTAAGGGCTCAGCCCGGCCAATCACCCGGGCGGGGTAGCTTTTGGGGTCGTTGTGAAAGCGCACCGTGATCTGGTCGGCCCCTTCAATCACGTGGTAATTGGTGAGGATTAGGCCGTCCTGATCGAGTACAAAGCCCGAGCCCGAGCCTTCCTGCGGCTGGGGCTGCAAAAAGGGTGAGAAAAAGCCAAAGTCCCGGCCAGCCTGCGGCGCACTTCGCACCGCCACGAACACCACGCCGTCCCCGCTACGCTGCACCACGTCCACGGTGTTGCGTTCGTTCTCGAGCAAAGCCCGGTTCTGGTCAAACGACTGCACCTGCACTTGCGTCTGTGGTTCGCTGGGGGCCGGGAGCGGGCTCTGGCTCTTGCTCAGATTGAACCAGGCCACCCCACCTCCCACCACCAGCAACACACCCAGGGCAATCGAAGCGTTTCTCATAGACATCTCAAAAACCTCCTTCCCTTAGTGTAGCCAACTACGGTGAAGACGGTGTGAAGTGCAATTATGAAAACACCACCGTTTTGTTGCCGTATACGATAATGCGGTCCTCGAGGTGCCACTGCACCGCCCGCGCCAGCACATTGCGCTCCAAATCCCGGCCCAGCCGCACCAGCTCGGCCACATCGTGCCGGTGCGAAACCCGGGCCACGTCCTGCTCGATGATGGGCCCTTCGTCGAGGGCCTCGGTGACGTAGTGGGCAGTGGCGCCGATAATCTTCACCCCGCGCGTGTAGGCCTGTTTGTAGGGGTTGGCCCCCACAAAAGCGGGCAAGAAGGAGTGGTGGATGTTGATGATGCGGTTGGGATAGCGCGCCACAAACTGCGGGGTGAGGATCTGCATGTAGCGGGCCAGCACCACAAGGTCGGTATCCTCCAGCAGTTGCAACATCTGGGCTTCTGCTTCCTCTTTGCGGTCTTTCTCCACCGGTACGTGGTGGTAGGGGATGCCAAAGCGCTCGACCTCCGGCCGCAGGTCTGGGTGGTTGGAAATCACCTGGGTAAGCTGGCAGGGCAGCTCGAGGTTGCTGTGCCGCCAGAGGAGTTCCAAGAGGGCGTGGTCGTATTTGGAGACCAGAATGGCCACCTTTTTGAGGTCAGCAGCGTAGGCGATACGCCAGTGCATCTCGAAACGGGCCGCTACCCGCTCGGCAAAGGCTTTTTCCAGGATTTCCCTCGAGACATCGAGGTGGGGGGTCTGAAACTCCAGGCGCATAAAAAATAGCCCCCCCTCGGGGTCGGTGGAGTGCTGGTCGAGGGCAGTGATATTGGCCCCGTGGTTGAAAAGAAAGTTCGAGACCGCCGCCACAATGCCGGGCCGGTCAGGGCAGGTGATTAGAAGCCGTGCAGTGGTGTCGGTCTGCATACCGGCATCAGGCTAAAGGCTCCAGGCGCAAAGCTCAAGGTAGGAGCGGGCCCAGAGGGGACAGGGAAGCGGGGTCGGCAAAGGAAGGCAAGTCGGAAGTCTATCCGCCAGTACACTGGCTTCGGCGCAGCTTGTGCAGAATGATGGCATGCAAAAGTGGATGATTGGCCTTTTTATTGGGCTTTGTTCGCTGGGATGGGCCCACCAGCCGTTCTGGAACCCCGGCTCACCCACCTTGCAGCAGGCCTACCGGGTTCTCGAGCCCACCATCTCCAAGGTTGTGACGGGTCAATTGGGCACGGGCCAGCTTGGCTTCTATGTCTTCGAGCTGGCCGCCGGTTTTGTGCTGGACCTGGGGCTTTTTGTGGGGGCCGCCTGTCCCGCCGCTTTTCAACCCCGGATGTGGCTGGTGGGGCCGGGGGTTCAAGGGAACCAACGCCCACCTTTCGCCATTCCTGAGGGCCTGGGGGCCAGGGTTTTTGAGGGCGGCTGGCACGAGTATCGGGGCCACGGCCTGGTCGCCCGCAAAGGCCCCGAATTGCGGGAGCGGCTTCAGGGCGGCACGTACTATGTGGTGGTGGAGGCTGGAAACGCCGCAGGCTATTACATGATTTCGCTTGCCGGCGCAGAGGTTCCGGGCGGGACAGCAGAGGGCCGGGCTGCTCTGGCTCGATTCAATCGCTGTGGCTAAATCGCCTCGGCCCGCTTGCGCTGGCTGGGGTCGAGCACCCGCTTCCTGAGGCGCAGGCTCTGGGGAGTGATTTCCAGAAGCTCATCGGGGGCCAGGAACTCCAGGGCCTCCTCGAGGGTGAACTTGCGCGGGGGAATGAGGCGGATGTTCTCATCGGAGCCCGCCGCCCGCACGTTGGTGAGTTTTTTGTTGATATTGACGTTCACGTTCAGATCGTTGTCGCGCACGTGCTCGCCCACAATCATGCCCACATAGACCTCGGTACCCGGCTCGATGAAGAAATTGATGCGCTCCTGCAAGCGATACAGACTGTAGGCGTAGGCCACCCCGGCCTCCATGGCCACCGCTGAGCCGGTGGTGCGGGTTTCCAGGCTGCCCACGTGCGGCCCGTAGGCATGGAAGTTATGGCTCATCACGCCCTCGCCCGCGGTGAGGGTCAGGAACAGGGTACGAAAACCAAACAGGGCGCGGGCCGGTACGGTGAACTCGGCGCGGATACGTCCACCTTCCTGCTCCATATGCACCATCTGGGCCTTGCGGCTGCCCAGGGTCTCCATCACCGGGCCGAACCTGGCCTCGGGCACATCTACTACCAGGTACTCGTAGGGCTCTTGAATCTGCCCATCCACTTCCTTAAACAACACGCTGGGCTGGCCCACCGATAGCTCGAAGCCCTCGCGCCGCATGGTCTCCAGGAGCACCGAGAGGTGGAGCTCGCCGCGCCCGTGTAGCTCGAAGGTGTCGGGGGTAACCTCGATTACGCGCAGGGCCACGTTGGTCTCGAGCTCCTTCAAAAGCCGCTCGCGAATCTGGCGACTGGTAACGAACTTGCCTTCCTTGCCCGAAAAAGGCGAGGTGTTGGGGGTTACGGTAATGCTCACGGTGGGCTCGTCCACCGCCAGGCGGGGCAGGGCCTCGGGGGCTTCACGGGCTGCGATGGTATCGCCGATTTCCACGCCTTCCATGCCCGCGATGGCCACGATGTCGCCGGGGGTGACTTCGTCTACCTCGAGGCGCTCTAAGCCCCGGTGGGTAAAGACCGCCACCACCTTCAGGTCACGCTGGCCGTGCTCACCCAGAATGGTCACATACTGGTTTTTGCGCACCGTACCCCGGTGCACCTTGCCCAGGGCAATCTTGCCCAGGAAGTTGGAGTAGTCCAGGTTGGCCACCCGAAGCTGGAAGGGGCCTAGGGCCACCTGAGGGGCGGGGATGTGCTGCAGGATGGCCTCGAAGAGGTCGGTCAGGTCGGGCTTGGGGGTCTGGCCCAGCCAGGCCGTCCCCTCCCGGCCCACCGCATACAGGTAGGGGAAGTCGAGCTGTTCGTCGGTAGCGCCCAGTTCGGCCATCAGGTCGAAGGTTTCGTTCAGGACTTCGTCGGGCCGGGCGTCTTTTTTGTCTACCTTGTTGATGACCACAATGGGCTTGAGGCCGGCCTCAATAGCCTTTTTGAGTACAAAGCGGGTCTGGGGCATGGGGCCTTCGGCGGCGTCTACCAGCAAGAGCACCCCGTCCACCATGCTGAGGGCCCGCTCCACCTCGCCGCCAAAGTCGGCGTGGCCGGGGGTATCCACAATGTTGATCTTGACGCCGCCCCATTCCACCGCGGTGTTCTTGGCCAGAATGGTAATGCCGCGCTCGCGCTCGAGGTCATTGGAGTCCATGATGCGCTCGCCGCCCTCGTCGTGGCGCGAGAGGGCCTTGGCCTGTTTAAGCATCGCGTCTACCAGGGTGGTCTTACCGTGGTCTACGTGCGCAATAATTGCGATATTTCTGAGTTCCATTGTATCTCCGGGGGACTGCACGCGCGAGCGGCGGGCAACCCTTGTAGTGTAGCGGATGAATGCAGGTTTGTATATGGAGCCATGAACCGCGCTAGAATTGGGTCATGGCCGCCCGCGCCCCCCGACCTTTGCGCCTGTCTAAGGAAGAGTGGCTCGAGCTTGAAAAACAAACCGACCAGCGTTACGAGTACCTGGACGGTTTTGTTTACGCCATGGCCGGCGAGAGCAAACGGCACAACGAGATTGTGCTTAACATTGCCGATGCCTTAAGAGCAAAAGCCAAATCGCGCGGCTGCGCTTTCCAGGTTCAAAATGTACGCACCTGGATTGCCAAGCTCAACCGCTACTACTACCCCGACGTGGTGGTCAGTTGCGCCGAAGAATCCCACAGCCACGAGATTCACCAGCCCTGCTTGATTGTCGAGGTGTTATCAAGCAGCACAATTGAGCGCGACCGACGCGAGAAGCTAGATGCATACTTTAAAATCCCCACGTTGATAACCTACCTGCTGGTCTCGCAGGCAGAGCGCAGGGTGGAAATCTTCCAGAAAACCCAGTGGAACCTGTGGTGGAGTGAGCTGGTCAACGAAGGGACTTTAGAGATTCCCTGCCTCGAGGCCAGTCTAAGCTTGGCCCAGATTTACGCCGGGCTGGCGGTGCCTGAAGCGCAGCCGCTAGACCCCTAACAGCAGGTCGGCGGCTCGCTCTGCCACCATCAGGGTGGGAATGTTGGTGTTGCCGCGAACCACCCCCGGCATCACCGAGGCGTCCACTACGTAGAGGTTCTCGGTTCCATAAACCTTCAGATGTTCGTCTACCACCTGCCCCATGCTGCACGTACCGGCGGGGTGGTAGAGGGTCTGGGCATACTGCCGAATGTAGGCGGCCATTTCAACAGGGCTTTTTACTTCGGCCTGGCGATGGTGGGGCTGCCCCCGGTAGGGATCAAAAGCTTTCTGGGCAGCGATTTCGCGGGCCCACTCCATTCCGATTCGCAACACTTCCAGATCCTGCGGCTCCTTCAGGTAGCGCGGCTCGATGAGCGGCGCGGCCTCCGGGTCGGCGCTCTTCAGGCCAATGAACCCCCGGCTCTGGGGCGCAATAAGCGTAGGGCCTATGGTGAAAAAGTAGCCCTCCTCGCGGTCGAAACCGTGATTGCTGAAGAAGGCCGGCCCAAAGTGGTACTGCAAATCGGGCGCGGGGGCCTGGGGCCGGGTGCGCACAAAAGCCCCGGCCTCGGCCACGTTGCTCACAAAGGGGCCGCTTTGGGTGAGCAGGTAGCGGAGGGTATTGGCGAGATTCTCGGCCTTGTCCAGGCTCACAGGCGCCTTGCAATGCCAGATGACCGGTAGGGCCAGGTGATCCCAGAGGTTCTGACCTACCGGCAGATCCAGGCGCACCTCGATTCCAAGCGATTTCAGAGAATCGGCAGGGCCAATCCCACAGAGCATCAGGAGTTGAGGTGACTGCACCGCACCGCTCGAGACGATCACCCCGCGGCTGGCCCGCACCCGCCAGAGCTGGCCCTGGTGGCGGTACTCCACCCCAGTAGCCTTAGCCCCCTCGAACAGAATGCGGTGGGCCCTGGCCCCGGTCTGGGCATCCAGGTTGGGGCGCGGCAGGGCCGGTAGCAGGTAGGCCGTGGCCGCGCTGTGTCGGGCCCCGTTTCTCTGGCTGACGTGAAAAAGGCCCACCCCTTCCTGCCGGGGGCCGTTGAAGTCATGGTTGTGCTCCAGGCCCCACTGCGCGGCGGCCTCAACGAAAGCCAGGCTCAGGGGATTGGTGTACTTACGTACCTCTACGTGCAAGGGGCCGCGGTCGCCGTGGTACTCGGAGGGGCCCAGGGGGTGGGTCTCGAGTTTCTTGAAGTAAGGCAGCACCTCGGCAAACGACCACCCCGGCTGCCGCCAGTCGTCGTAGTCGCGGGGGTTACCGCGAATCGCAATCATGGCATTGATACCGCTGCTGCCCCCCAGCCCCTTGCCCCGGGGCCAGTACAAAACGCGCCCCCCCAGTAAAGCCTGTGGTTCGGTGGAAAAAGCCCAGTCGTAGGGGCCTTTGAACAGCTTGGGAAAAGCCGCCGGGGCTTTGTGGTACAGGCCCTGCATGGGCTCACCGGCCTCGAGCACCAGCACCTTGAGATCGGGTTTGGCGCTCAGCCGGTTGGCCAGCACGCAACCCGCCGAACCTGCCCCCACAATGACGTAGTCGTATTCCTGTCTCATTCGAGGTCATTTTAGAACGACCGCGAAAAATGCGCCATCAACGCGCCTTTATTGCTATCTTGAATGGGTGGTAGGGGTAGCTTGGTTGAAGGTTGAGCGCAGGCAGGACAACCCCCCGTCATACCGGATTCAAAAAGACAGTTCACAAAACCAAAAAACCCATAGGTTGTCTTTTTGAATCCTAGAGCACACCCCTCCCTTGAGTACCGGCGCTAGCCGGGGGCCGATGGCCCTTCACTGTCGGTCGGCGAAGAAAGCGTCTCCCTTTCCAAGGGGCGGTATCGCCCTCCGCTACGCGGATAACTTCCAAGGGGCGGTATCGCCCTCCGCTACGCGGATAACTTCGGCCCTGTTGATTCGTTACCATTCGGTAACGAATCAACCGAATCTGGCATCAGCCATTGGCTCCCGGCAACCAAACCCCCACCCGGGCCCCACCCTCGGGGCGATTCTCGGCGCGGGCCTTGCCTCCCATCCCTAAAGCGATGGCGGCTACCATCGCTAAGCCCAGGCCCACCCCATCGCTTCGGTCGTTCTTGACAAAAGCTTCGAAAGCTCTGGGCAGAACCTCGAGCGGGAAGCCGGGGCCTCGGTCGTAGATCCAAAGCCAGATCCCTTCATGCTCGGCCTCGAGCACAATCTTCTCCAGACCACCAGCGTGCTTTTGGGCGTTCTGAACCAGGTTTTCAATCACCAGCGAAAGCAGCCTGGGGTCGGCCTCCACCCATCCACTCCCCTCAACCTGTAGCCCGCGTTGCTCGAAAAAAGCTTTCAAGTTCAGCGGCTCTACCGGTACCCGGCCCTGGCCTTCCAGCCGGGCCAGGGTTAGCAAGCCCTGCAAAAGCGACTCCATGCGCAGCGCCTCGCGCAGGGCACCCTCGGTGGCCCTGGGTTCCCCGGGCCGGCGCTGCAACACCTCCAGGTAGCCCTTGAGGGCAGCCAGGGGATTGCGCAGTTCGTGCGAGGCCCCATAGGCAAAACGCCGCGCAGCCTGCTCCTGCACTTTGAGCCGGTGCAGAGCGGCTTTGAGCTCGTTCATCAGGGTATTCATGGCTTCCACCGCAGGACGGGCTTCGGGAAGCTGGGGAGACGGAAGCGGCTCGAGGTTTTCGGCGTTGCGCCGGGCCAGTTCCCGCGAAACCGTGTCCAGCGGACGCAGCGAGCGGGAAAGGCCAAAGGCCCCCACCGCAAACGCCAGCAGGGCCAGCACACCCCCAATCCCCAGATAAATCTGTAGCAACCGCTGCGGCAGGGCGGCTACCTCTTCCAGAGGGGTGCCCAGGCCCAATCCCCCCGCATCGCTGGGCAACGCCACCCACAGCCAGTTGTCCCGAATCTGGCGAAAGCTCTGGCCCTGGGACAGCGCCTCCTCGAGGCCCTCGGGGAGTTGATAATCGCCCAGGTCAGTGTAGGCAATGCGGCCTTCGGGGCTCAGGATAAACCCAACCCCACCGAACTCCTGCACTATTTGCGCCAAATCCTGAATGCGCACCTGCCCCTGGCTGATCAAAAAACCCAGCCTGAAGAGGGCGGCCCGCTCGAGGGTGTCCTGCACGGTGCGCTGGGCCTGCCGAACCGTTAAGACACCCAGCGGAACCCAGAGCAGGGCCAGGGCCAGCAGCAGCCACAGGAGTAGTCGCAGGCGAAGGGTCATGAGTAGGGTCGGGGAACCGGGAACAGGGGTCGGGGGTCAGAGCAAAGCGGTGCGTTGGGTGCTGTGGGCCTCGATCACTTCCTCAAGATATAGCCATGCCCTCGCAGGGTGTGGAGCAGCATGGGTTCACCCAAGGCCCGGCGCAACGCAGAAAGGTGCACCTCGAGGGTGTTGGGCTCGACCTCCTCACCCCAGACCCGCTGCATCAGGGTTTCCTTGGGCAAGAGGCGCTCGGGGTGCTCCAAAAAACACTGCAATATCTGCAAGGCTTTGGGCGAAAGCTCCAGTAGCCGCTCCCCCCGGCGGGCCTCCATTTTGCGTGGGTACAGCAGTACATCGGCATAGGAGAGCACCTCCTCGTCGCGCTTACTGCGGCGCAACAGGGCCTCGAGGCGGGCCACGAGCTCCGAGAGGGCGTAGGGTTTGACCAGATAATCGTCGGCCCCTTCGCGCAGGCCTTTGACCCGCCATTCCACCTCGTCCAGTGCGGTCAGCATCAGCACCGGCACCGCACTCACCCTGCGGATCTCGCGCAAAACCCCAAACCCATCGCCCCCCGGCAACAGCACATCCAGCACCACCACATCCGGGCCCTCGGCCAGCTTGCGCAAACCCTCGGCGCCACTGGCCGCTTCCAGTACCTGGTAGCCCTCGAGCTCCAAACCCAAGCGCAACGCTTCGCGTACCCCCAGATCGTCTTCGATCAGCAGCACCAAGGCCATAAAGCTATTGTGGCAGACCCAGGCTGAACCTGGGCTTATGCAGGCATAAGTCGAAGGCTGAAGGTTCAAAGCTCAAGTTAGACAACTGGCTCATGGCAAATAATCCAGAGCGCTAAGTGTTGCTCTGTTCGGGCAGGCCCCGCACAAAGAGATCTACCCCTTCTTGTAAGAGCATTTCAGCCGAAAAACCGGGTATGTGCTGGGCGGTCATGTACGCCCCGTGCACAATCGAAGCGAAAACCACCGCGAGCGCTCTGCCGTGTCCAGGTGACACTTTCTCCAATATATTTGCGAGTTGCTCCACACCCCGGCTCAAAGCTTTTTGGGCCAGCAACACCGCTTCCTGATCGCCCCCCCGACGGCCCGAGTGGGCGGTCATGAGGGCGGTTAGCGGTTCTACCTGTCCACGGTAGGCCAGGGCCATGGCCATCAGGCGCTCGTGCAGGGTGCCGGGGCGCGAAAGCGCCCGCTGGGTCTCCTGAAAGCCCTCCTCGAGCAAAGCTTCCAGCAGAGCCCGCTTGGAAGCAAAGTGGTGATAGACTGCCGCTTTGGTCAGACCCAGGGTTCGCGCCAGGTCTTCCATGCTGGTCGCCGCATACCCGCGCTCTGCAAACGCTTTACGGGCCTTTTGCAGGAGAGCCTGACGGGTGTCCATGCCGCTATAGCGTACGCCCCTTTTTTTCTATCCTGGTGTAGTTCCAGCAACAGAAATATAGAGCAACAGACAGGGCAAACCCTGGTGAGGGTATCTCAAAAAAGGTAGTTGACCCCAAAACGAATCTGGATTCCGAAAGCCGTTCCGTAAATCCCGGTGGCATCGCTGGCCAGGTAAAGGGTCGGGACGGCCTCGGCAAACAAGCTAGCATCGCTGGCGGTGCTGTAATTCACTCCAGCCAGACCCCGAATCCCAAAAAAGTTCAGCGCACCCAAACCCACCCAGTTGGCGCCAATCCCCCCATAAGGCAGCAGCCGACCGGCGCCAAACGGGAACAGCAGGTCGGCCCCCAGCTCCAAAAAGTTGGGGTTTAACCCAATCCCCACATTGGCCCTGGCCCCAAAGCCACCCCCGAGATTGTAGCTCCCCGCCTGCAACATCAAGCTGGTAAGGGGGGTGCCCTCCACCCACTGAAACACCAGGCTGGCCCCTGCGAAGGGTCGGTTGCTCTGTGCGAAAGCAGCCAATCCCCAAACGAGCAACACAAGAACGGCCAAACGTTTGCCCATACGGGTACATTTTAGGGGGCCTATCGGGGTAATAGGACCCAAAGTTTGTTACATAAAGATTTCATTAGCAAGCCCTAAGACTTCCCCCGCGGCCATCTCTCTACACTGCAAACTATGCGCGCAGCCTATCTAGCGGTATTGCTCCTGGCTCCACTTGCAGCCTGTGGGGGTCAAAGCGTTTTCAAGCCTCCCAGCAACCCAGGCTCGCCCCCGCCAGCGTCTGGAGAAAGTTTTAGCATGGCCGCAGAGCCCTTTACCCTGGCCCGGGGCGGCACCGCCACCCTTACGGTACGGGTTACGTTTAACGCCAGCAACCTGACCCGCGTCTTTTTGAGTTACCAGGGCAATACCCTGGGCCCCGAGGTCACACCCAGGGAGCAAAACGCCCTGCGGGGAAGCTCCAACACCCAGACCGCTACCTTTACGGTGCGCGATGGCGGCATAGACCCCATGGAAAAGAAGCCATTTTTCTATATATACGGCATTGCTTGCACCAGCAACGGTTGTAGCAACCAGTCCCAGCGGAGCATTACCGTGCAGTGGAACATGCCCTAGGTGGCATCATTGCTCAGTTAACTGTGCCCAGTGCGCCTTCAAGCTCCACGTCCTGGGTGCTACCCCCACGCACGTACAGCCCCCGCCAGGCATCCTCGGTGGTGAAGAAGCCGTCCAGACGCAGGTCGGTTCCGGGCTTGATGTACTGCTTGAGCGGACCGACGCCGGAGTTGCGGTCGCCTGCGCTGTAGGGGCCATCGCCATAGAGGTTGGTCTCGAAGTAGCCGTCGCCGTCGGGGTCGAGTTCGGGCTTGTAGCGCAGGCGCAGGTTCATGATTTGTAAGGTGCGGCGGGTGCTGGAGGAACTGTTGGTAATCAGATCGGTGCAGTTGAGACTGTTGCAGGCCGTCGCGGGGTTCTGGATGTCAATGCCCATACCGGGGCCGCTGAACTCCATACCCAGCGCCCTGACCAGCCCACCGTCCCACTGTTCGTAGCCCGAGTTGTTCGCTGCGATGCGGATGCGCTTGGAGGCACGCGTGTTTTGCACTTGCTGGCCGATTTGCTCTTGATTCACCTGCTGGCCCGTGCGGGGGTCGGTGCAGGTGTTGACAAAGAAGGGGTTATCGCCCTGGTTTTGCCTCGAGGCCCCAAAGTCGCCCTTGTAGTTGAGCTCAGCCAGCTTCTCACCGGTGCGCCAGCGGGTAGCCACCACCACCACGGTGTGGAAGCGAGCACAAACCCGCTGGTCGGTGCTGGTCTCGGAGTGAATATTGATGTACCAACCAATATCACCGTCTCGAATGGCAAAACCCTTGAAGCCCTCGGCCCGCTCGGGCTGGTTGTTGGTGTACTGCGCGGTATACAGGAAGGGTGCCCGGTATCCAACCAGGCCAGGGTCGGAGTTATGGTCGTGGCGGTAGTAGCACCAGTACACCGGGTCGATCTGGGGATGCCAGCTAGGGTAGTTGCGGTTATCGGGGCCCTTGGCTACCCAGAGGTTATCGAGCCAGGAGGGGCAGGTGGTGTTGGGCAGGGGCCGTTCGGTAATGCCGCTCGGTAGGGCTGGCTCTGCCGAAGGCTGTCCGTTGCCCTCGGCCAGCAGCACCCAGTACTCTCCTTTACCTTCCGGGGAACCCAGGGTCACCTCACCAGCCCGGAAAGTGCGGGTGTAGGTGTTAAACTTCTTGCCATCGGCAGCGGTGGTCTCCCCCCGGCGCCAGCCCGAAAGCCACAGCGCGGAGTTCTCCCAGGCCACCACCAGCGTGGCCTCGCGGGTCAGGTTCAGGCGCAGCCAGTCCGCACGGGTCGAACTGGAGCCGGGTGCATCCAGAAGATCCCAGCCGGCATACTCGGTGAAGCGCGGCCCGGAAGCCTGGTTTGGGTTATTGGGGTTGCGGTTTTTGTCGGCCTGACGGGGCCAGTAGCGCAATCCGCCGTAGTTGGCTCGCAGTCGGCCATTTTCCTCACTCACCACCACATAGCGCGAGAGCAACGTAAGGGGCTGGTTGGTGGGGTGCTGGGTGAGCGGCTCGGCCAGAAAAGGGCCATTGGAACTATCGGGGGTAGGGTTATCGGTGTACTCTCCCCCGCCACAGGCCCCCAAACAAAGCCCCAGCCCCCCCAGCAGCGAAAGCATCTTCATTCGTTGCATGTAATCCTCCCCGGAACCCTGCTCATCTAGCGAGCAACTCTTAGCCCTAAAGTACAAGGACTCTTGCGCGTTGCTTTTCTGGATTAACCAGAGCTTAAGAAAAGCAAACGCGTCGGCTCAGAAAGCCCTAACCGACCTCACAAAAAGCCCGCTGGAGCGTTACATTCTTAAGAGCAAAACGTGGGCCTGGCTGCACAACCCGCTTTGTGCGAAACGCACCCAAGGATTACGTAGAATACATGAGCGCATGGACGACCCACTTTTCTTTGAGGGTATCTCTGGTCAAATCAAAACATTAGAGGCCCACCGCAGCGCCGACCTGCGGGCTCGAGTTCACCGCTACCTGCCCGACCTGCTCGTGGGCTTGCAAGCGGTCTATCCAGAGGCCCCCCAGGTGGCCCAACGAGTTGCCGGCGTAATCGGGCGCAACCTGGCCGAGCGCCCCCAGGATTTGCAGGCTTTGGATCTGGAGCGTATCCACACCCCGGACTGGTTTCAAAAGCCCCACATGCACGGCTACATCGCCTACGCCGACCGCTTCGCAGGGAACCTCCGGGGCGTGGCCGAGCGCGTTCCCTACCTGAAGGAGCTGGGCATCCGCTACCTGCACCTGATGCCGCTGCTGCTACCCCGCGAGGGCGAGAACGACGGGGGTTACGCCGTGGCCGACTACCGGCGGGTGCGCCCCGACCTAGGAACCATGGACGACCTGCAAGCCCTCTGCACAAAGCTCCGCCAGGAGGGGATAAGTCTTTGCCTGGATCTGGTACTAAATCATGTGGCCCGTGAACACCCCTGGGCCCAGGCCGCCCGCCAGGGCGACCCCAGGTACCGCGACTACTTCTATATCTATCCCGACCGCACCATGCCCGACGCCTTCGAGCGCACCCTGCCCGAGGTTTTTCCCGACTTCGCCCCCGGCAACTTCACCTGGGACGACGAACTGGGGGGCTGGGTCTGGACGACCTTCAATAGCTGGCAGTGGGATGTGAACTGGAGCAACCCCGAGGTGTTCCTGGAGTACCTCGACCTGATTTTGTGGCTGGCCAACCGGGGGGTGGAGGTCTTCCGGCTGGATGCCATCGCCTTCACCTGGAAGCGCCTGGGTACGAACTGCCAGAACCAGCCCGAAGTGCACGCCCTTACGCAGGCCCTGCGGGCGGCGGTGCGGATCGGCGCCCCCGCCGTGGCCTTCAAGGCCGAGGCCATCGTGGCCCCCGAAGACCTGATTGCCTACCTGGGCACCGGAGCGCACTACGGCAGGGTCTCGGAGCTGGCCTACCACAACACCCTGATGGTGCAGATCTGGAGCAGCCTGGCCAGCCGCGATACCCGCCTTTTCACCCAGGCCCTGAAGCGCTTTCCCCAAAAACCCCCTAACGCCGCCTGGGCTACCTACCTGCGCTGCCACGACGACATCGGCTGGGCCATCTCCGACACCGACGCCGCCGCCGTGGGACTCGATGGGGCCGCCCACCGCCGCTTTTTGTCCGAGTTCTACAAGGGCGACTTTCCGGGGTCGTTTGCCCGGGGGATGCATTTTCAGGAAAACCCCGCCACCGGCGACCGGCGCACCTCGGGCAGTGCGGCCAGCCTGGCCGGGCTCGAGACCGCCCTGGAATCGGGCCACCCGCGCCTGGTGAACCTGGCCATAGAGCGCCTCCTGCTGGCCCATGCGGTCTTTGTCGGCTACGGTGAGGGCATCCCGCTCATCTACATGGGCGACGAGCTGGGGATGCTCAACGACTACGACTACGTAAAGGAACCCGCCCACAAAGACGACAACCGCTGGCTGCACCGGCCCCGGATGGACTGGGCCAAAGCCCAGAAGCGGCATCAGGAAGGCACGGTAGAGCACCGCCTGTTCCAGGGCCTGAAAGCTTTGCTGGAGGCTCGAGCCCGCACCCCCCAGCTCCACGCGGCCTTTCCCACCCGCCCGCTCTGGCAGCCCAACCCCCATCTGCTGGTGCTGGGCAGACCCCACCCCGAGGGCACCCTGGTACAGGTGTATAACTTCAGCGAGCAAGACCAGGCCCTGCCCTGGGAAACCCTGCGGGCCGAGGGTATCGTGCAGCCCTACGACCAGCTCACCCAGGCCCCCGCCCCGGCCTACCTGATGCCCTACGCCCGGCTGTGGCTAACGCAGCACCGGCTTTGAAGGAGCTTTGTATGGAATGGTGGAAAACCGCAAGCATCTATCAGATTTACCCCCGCAGCTTCCAGGACTCGGGCGGCGACGGCATCGGCGACCTGCCGGGCATCCGCAAGCGCCTGCCCTACATCCGCGACCTGGGCTTCGATGCCATCTGGCTCTCGCCTTTTTACAAAAGTCCCATGAAGGACTTCGGCTACGACGTGGCCGACTACTGCGACGTAGACCCCATCTTTGGCACCCTGAAGGACTTCGACGGGCTGCTGGAAGACGCCCACCGGCTGGGCCTAAAAGTGCTCATCGACTTTGTGCCCAACCACACCTCCGACCAGCACCCCTGGTTTTTGGAGTCCCGGTCGTCCCGCGACAACCCCAAGCGCGACTGGTACGTCTGGCGCGACCCCGCCCCGGACGGCGGCCCCCCCAACAACTGGCAGGCCTACTTCGGCGGGCCTTCCTGGACTTTCGACCCACAAACCGGCCAGTACTACCTGCACCAGTTTTTGCCCGAGCAGCCCGACCTCAACTGGCGTAACCCCGAGGTACGCCAGGCCATGTACGACGTAATGCGCTTCTGGCTGGATAAGGGGGTGGACGGTTTTCGGGTTGATGTGCTCTGGCTGCTGGTGGAGGACGCCCTCTTCCGCGACGAGCCCGACAACCCCCACTACAAGCCCGGCGACATCGACCGCTTCCGCCATATTCACATCTACCAGGAAGACCAGCCCGAGACCCGCCAGATTGTGCAGGAGATGCGCGCGGTGCTCGACGAGTATCCGGGCGACCGGGTGATGGTGGGGGAAATCTACCTGCCCTACGAGCAGCTCATGCCCTACTACGGCACCGCAGAAAAGCCCGGTTGCCACCTGCCCTTCAACTTCCACCTGATTTTCAGGGGCCTCAACAACTGGACCGCCGAAAACATTCGCAGCATTGTGGAGGAGTACGAAAAGAGCCTGCCGCCCTTCGCCACCCCCAACTGGGTGCTGGGCAACCACGACCAGCACCGCCTGGCCACCCGCATCGGGCACGACCAGGCCCGGGTAGCTGCAATGATGCTTTTTACCCTGCGGGGCTCACCCACCTGGTACTACGGCGACGAGATTGGCATGGTGGATGGGCAGATCCCGCCCGAAAAGGTGCAGGATCCCGCCGCTTTGCGCCAGCGCGGGGCCTCGGGCGAACATGGCCTGGATCCGGGCCGCGACCCCGAGCGCACCCCCATGCAGTGGACGCCCCACGCCTACGCCGGGTTCAGTACCCGTGAGCCCTGGCTTCCCATCTCGCCCGATTACACCGAACGAAACGTGGAGGCCCAAGATGCCGACCCCTTCTCGATGCTGACCCTGGTTCGCACCCTGCTGGTGGTGCGGCGGGAGACCCCCGCCCTGCTCGGCGGGGCCTACCAGAGCTACAAGGCCCCTGAGGGGGTGTTTGCCTACCTGCGCGGCGGTGAGGTGCTGGTGGCGCTGAACTTTACCCCGGAGCCCAAAACCCTCTCCACACCCGGAGGGGAGGTACTGCTTTCGACCTACCTCGACCGCTACGACAAAGTGGAGGGGGTGCTCGAGCTCCGCCCCCACGAAGGCGTTATCGTAAAACTATGACGCGGGTGCTCTTTGTTTGCATGGGCAACATCTGCCGCAGCCCCATGGCCGAGGGCATCCTGCGGCGTAAGCTACGCGAGCGCGGCCTGGAGGGACAGTTCGAGGTAGACTCCTGCGGCACCGGCGGCTGGCACGAGGGCGAGCCCGCCGATCCGCGCACCGAGCAGGTGCTGGCCCGGTACAACGCCCTGTTTCCCCACACCGCCCGCCGGGTTCGCGCCGAGGACTTAGACCACTTTGACCATATCTTTGTGATGGACAAGGAAAACCTCTGGACCCTCGAGCGCATGTTCCCTGCTCACCGGGGCAAGGCCCGGCTGCTCCTGGAGCTGAACGGCGGGGGCGAGGTGCCCGACCCCTACTACGGCGGCCTGGCGCAGTTTGAGCAGGTCTACCGGATGCTGGACGAGGCGCTCGAGGTGTTCCTGCAGACCCATGCACCCCGCTGAACTGCTACGCCAGGCCCGGCTCAAGGAATACCCCCTAGAGCCTCTGCACGGGGGCGATATAAGCCAGGTCTGGCGGGCTGGGCCCTACGTGGTCAAAACCCACCCCAGCCCTCCCGCCGGTATGTTCCAGGCCGAGGCCCGGGGACTATTTGCCCTGTCTCAGGCCGGCATGCGCGTGCCCGAGGTGTACTGGGCTAGCAACGAGGGGCTGGTAATGGAATATCTGCCGCCAGGCGAGCCAGACTGGGAAAAGCTGGCCCGGATGCTGGCCGGCCTGCACAGGCTGCGCCCCCCGGCCTATGGCTGGGACGACCGGGTATTTTTGGGCCATTTTGAGCTGCCAGGTGGAACCCAAAGCGACTGGCAAAGCTTCTGGGCGGAAAAGCGCATCCAGCCCCTTCTGGAAGCCACCTGGCGCCAGTTGGGGTCGCTGGGGCCCCGGGTCGAAGCCTTGTTCAAGGAGCCCTTGCCCCAAGAGGGCCCAGCCCTGATCCACGGCGACCTGTGGCAGGGGAATGTGCACCATGCCCAGGCGGGGCCGGCCCTGCTGGATCCCTCGGTCTGGTGGGGCGAACGGGCGGTTGACCTGGCCATGATGACCCTGTTCGGCGGCTTTCCAGCCCCGTTCTGGAAGGTATACCGCGTGCTCTACCCCATTCCCCCCGAGATTGAACTGGCCCTTCCGCGCTACCAGGTTTACTACGTGCTGGTGCATGTACTTTTTTTCGGCTCGAGCTACCTGCCCTTGCTGTTGCGCACCCTGGGGACTGCCAGGTAGCGATACCCTTCACGTAACGATTTCTCGGTCAAATCCACCGCTTATCCTCCCCAAAACCTCTATCTTCAAAGGTGTAGGCTACCCCTCAGGTGCGCCTTCCCAACAACGCCTGCTACAATGATGGATGCTTCTCGAACCGCCTGGGGGTAACCTGCGCTAGTGGTCTGGTAGCAAATCTCGCCGTCATACCGAGGCGCACGTAGTGCAACGAGCAATCTGGTACTGCTCAAATGCAGGGAACTAAGACGCATCAGATTCCTCACTTCGCTGCGCTACATTCGGAATGACACAAATTAACTTACCAAACCACCCAGTCTGTCCAACCTGTTTTTATGGATGGTACATTCGAGCTTCTGGGTCCCATTGAAATCCTGCAACTGCTCTCGCAGGCCGGACAAACGGGGGTGTTCAAGGTGCCGGGGGGCGAGGTGTACCTCGAGCGCGGCCAGCCGGTGCACGCCCAGTACAAGGGCAAAACAGGCAGGGACGGGCTCCTGGAGATTCTGGCCCTGAGCGAAGGCAAATTTCGCTACCTGAAGGACGAGCGCGCCAAGCAGTCGAGCCTGCAGGGTTCCCTGGATAACTACTTGCTCGAGGCCATCCGCTTCCTGGATGCCCGCCTCGACCTGAGCCCCTTCGACCAGGTGCAACTCACCGATGCCAACCGCACCACCCACCTCACCCTTTCGCCCGACGAGTTCGAGTTGCTCCGGCACATGAGCAAGCCCATCAGCCTCTTTGACCTTGCGGCCATCAGCGGCATTTCCAGTGATGTGGTTCAGCTCAACATCAGCCGGTTGGCCCGGCTGGGGCTGGTGCAGATCACCGCCCGCACCCCGCGCACGGTGCGCCTGGTGGTAGGCCGCCTGGAGGGCTCGAGTACAGCCCGCCTCGATACCGATCTCCTAAGGGCCTGGCGCAGCCACTACGGCCCCTTCAGCCAGGTTGAAGTACGCACCGAAGAACGCATCCTGCAAATGCCCGTCGAGGCCAGAAGCAACACCGGACCACAACTGCTGCTCTCCTCCGATGCCCTGTTCTTCTACAACCTGCGGGTAGGGCAGGAAGTACTGGTCTGGCCGTCCTTGTAGGAGCGGTTTGTGTCACTGTCTGAAGTTACGCATGTATGAATAAAGCTCACAGGGATGGATAAATCTCTTGCATGCTCGGATAAAGATGTGCGCCAACTTTTTTGACTGTAGCTTCCTCAACGCTATTGGGGTAAGGACTGAGCTGATGTCAAGGATGGAGAGGGCGGCTTTGTGCATGGTTGTGCGGCTCAATAGCATCCGCCAGTTGCCGGAGTCATCTCCTGGTAGCTCATAGGTTGAAAGACACGAGCTGGATGGATTTATTCACTTCTGCGTAACTTGAGTCCCAGACAGAACAGTTGCCGCCCGGAAACCCGAAAACATGCGTCTGGGCCCAGACGCATTCTTGTTTTCGCGGGCGGCAACGTCTGTGAAGGGCGCGACAAAAAGCAAAACCTAGGGGCCGGCGCAGCCCCTGGGCTAGGGGTTTTTAGCTCTTTTTGCCCAGGCGATCCTGAGCAGCCTTGGCCAGTTCCTCGGCCTTGGCCTTGGCCTGTTCGGCGGCGTGCTGGGCCTGTTCGCTCAGGTGCTTGAGCTGGTCGGGCACCCCGTCGCCGTCTTTGTCCAGGTTGGACTTAAGCTCCTCGAACTTGGCCTTGGCCTGTTCGGCAGCCTGTTTGGCCTGGTTCATGACCCCCTCGAGCTGATCCGGGACCCCGTCGCCGTCTTTGTCGAGGTTGGCCTTCACTTCGTTGAATTTGCTTTCGGCCTGCTTAAGGGCGTTTTCCGCTGCTTCGCGGGCCTTGTTGGCCAGTTCTTTGAAATCCATAAAAGTTCCCTCCACTCTTCATCCTAGCACCGGCATGTGACCTGGGTATGAAAGCGAAGGGTTACGCGCCCAGGTCACGGGTCGCTGGCCCAGGCAACGCTTCAAGCATCTACCCAGTTTTTGGCCCGCTCCACGGCCTTTTTCCAGCCGCCATACAAGTGCTCCCGCTGTTCTTTGGGCATGACCGGCTCGAAGCGCTTCTGCACCGCCCAGCGCTCGGCAATCTGCTCCCTGGAAAGCATCCCCACCCCCACCCCCGCCAGGTAGGCCGCGCCCAGCGCGGTGGTCTCGGTCACCTGGGGCCGCACCACCGGGGTGCCCAGAATATCGGCCTGAAACTGCATCAGCAGGTTGTTCACGGTGGCCCCACCATCCACCCGCAGTTCGGAAAGTTGCAGCCCCGAGTCGGCCTCCATGGCTTCCAGCACATCCCGGCTCTGGTAGGCAATGGCCTCGAGGGCCGCCCGGGCAAGGTGGGCTCTGGTCGTCCCGCGGGTCAGACCGATGAGGGTTCCACGGGCATACGCATCCCAGTAAGGCGCTCCCAGGCCCACAAAGGCCGGTACCAGATACACCCCATCCGTGCTTTCGACCTGGCGGGCCAGGGGCTCTACGTCACTCGAGTTTTGAATAATGCCCAGCCCATCCCGCAGCCACTGCACCACCGCCCCGGCCATGAACACCGAGCCCTCCAGGGCGTACTCGGGCGGCGCTCCTTCCAGTTGCCAGGCCACCGTGGTCAGGAGGCCGCGCTTCGACTCCACCTGCGACTGGCCGGTGTTCATGAGCATGAAGCAGCCGGTGCCGTAGGTGTTTTTGGCCATACCGGGGGTAAAACAGGCCTGTCCGAAGAGTGCGGCCTGCTGGTCGCCCGCCACGCCGGCAATGGGGATGGCTGCACCAAACAGCTCGGGTACGGTTTCGCCGAAGAGCCCCGCCGAAGGCCGCACCTCCGGCAGCAGCACCTTGGGAATGCCCAAAATGCCCAGCAGGTGCTCGTCCCAGCGCAGGGTATGCAGGTTAAAAAGCAGGGTGCGCGAGGCGTTAGACACATCGGTGGCGTGTACCTGGCCCCCGGTCAGGTTGTAGATCAGCCAGCTATCGATGGTGCCAAAGCACAGCTCGCCCTTTCCAGCCCGCTCTCGCAGCCCCGGCACGTTATCCAAAAGCCATTTGACCTTGGTGCCGGAAAAATAGGCATCCAGCACCAGCCCAGTCTTCTGGCGGAACACCCCCTCGTAACCACCCTTGCGCAGTTCATCGCAGGTGGGAGCGGTGCGGCGGTCCTGCCAGACGATGGCCCGGTACACCGGCCTGCCGGTGGCCCGCTCCCACAGCACGGTGGTCTCGCGCTGGTTGGTGATGCCCAGGGCCACAATCTCGCTGGGCTGAATGGAGGCTCGCTGGATGGCCTCGCGGGCTACTTGAAGCTGGGTCTGCCAGATTTCCAGGGGGTCGTGCTCGACCCAGCCCGGCTGGGGGAAGTGCTGCATGAACTCCTGCTGGGCTATGGCTTTGGGCTGGCCCTCCAGGTCGAACACAATGGCCCGGCTGCTGGTGGTTCCCTGGTCTAGCGCAAGGATGTAGGGCATAAAACCTCCTGTGACCCGATTCTATCCCAACTCTATCGCAAAACAGATTTTAGATTTATAATCTAAAAACCATGAAACGCAACAAGGAGTTCGCCAACCGGCTCCATGCCCTCACACCCAAGTTTGCCTATGTGCCGCAGGAAGACCGCTTCCTGATGAACCCCGGCCCCCTCAAGTATCGCTTCAATGTGATTGGGGTGGGGGTGAACGGGCAGGAGCATATCAAGGTAACGTTGCTCGAGGGCCGCTGCACCATCCACGGGGTCTACGACCCCAACCCAAGCAGCGTGGAAGCCGCAAAGCGCATCAAGGCCCAGTTCTCCGAAGAGCCCCTGGTGGTCTACGAAAGCCTCGAGGCCGCCTGTTCCGATCCCGCCGTGGACGGCCTGATTATCTGCACCCCCAACCACACCCACCTCGAGGTGCTCAAGGTGGCGGCGCAGTCGGGCAAGCACATCCTGCTGGAAAAGCCCATGGCCACCAACCTGAAGGACGCTTACGAAATCTGGCAGATAGCAGAGCGCTACCCCAAGGTGCTGCAAATTGGCCTTCAGTACCGCTACAAACCCATCTACGTGGAGGCCATCCACGAGGCCAAGGAGCGGCGTAGCCTGGGTGAGATCAAGACCATCACCATCCTGGAGCACCGCGAGCCCTTCCTGGACAAGGTCAAGCAGTGGAACAAGTTCTCCAAGTACTCCGGCGGCACCCTGGTAGAGAAGTGCTGCCACTACTTCGACCTCTTCAACCTATTTGCCGAGTCGAGGCCGGTGAGCGTGTACGCCTCGGGCAGCCAGGCGGTCAACTTCAAGGACTTCGAGTACGGCGGCGAGAGGTCGGACATCCTGGACAACGCCTTCGTGATCGTGGAGTATCAAAACGGGGTGCGGGCCAACTTCAACCTGTGCATGTTTGCCCCCATGGTCTACGAGGAGATCGTCATCTGCGGCGACGAGGGGCGCCTCAAGGCCAGCGAAGGGGTGAACGGCCAGGCCTACTCCAAGTGGGAGAACTACCTCGAGGTGATTGCCCTCCCCGACCGCACCTCCCGCACCATGACCCCCAGCTACCCCGCCCTCATCGAGGAAAGCGGCCACAGCGGGGCCACCTACTACGAGCACCTGCGCTGGATCGAGGCCATGGACGGCCAGCCTTCTACTGCCGCCACCGCCGAAGAGGGCTTCTGGAGCGTGGTGGTGGGGGTGGCCGCCGAGGAGTCGGTGAAGCGGGGGGAGAAGGTGTGGGTGCGGGAGTTGCTCGAGGGGAGTGGGCTAGGCCACTTATAACGCCATGTTGGCGGGTTGCTCGTCCAACCAAGCCACAACTTGTGGCCGCACGAACTCGGAGAGCACGTGGGTATAGAGCAGAATCACCCGGACTCATCCCAGCAAGGCGGCTTGCGCGGCGTTTGGCGTTTGGGTAGTTCGAAGGCTGTATCGGCAACAGCCTCAAAGCGCTCGCGCAGATGGCTACCCAGCCGCGTAGGAAGCTGCGTCCCTTCCAGCGCCGACTTGAGAATACGCCGCGCCTCCTCCATCGAGACCCCGTGCTGCGCCGCCCGAAGCCGCAAGCCTTGCTTGGTGGTTTCATCGAGCTTGCGAATGATCAAGCTGGCCCTGCTCACCCCCCTGCCGTGATATCAATGCTAGCATTGTAGGCACCGCGGCTTCGCCGTGCTTCGCCCGAACGTCCAGCCGCTCTCAGTCCGTCTCGAAGCCGTAGTTCTCGAACTTGAGGGTTCGGCTGTTCTCCGTGACCGTCCGAACCGTGTGCTCGCTGGCCCCGTTTGGCAGGCGCACCTGGATTTCCAGCGTGACCACCACCTCGGCGCCGGGCTGCCCGGCCAGGTGGACGATCACTTCATCGGCAATGCGACTCGCATCGCGCCCCACACGGTCCGGATCCAGACGCACGGTGCCGTGGAAACGCCGCCGTAAGGGCGGTGTGCTGGAGTCCGTTTTTCTGCCGCCATTCCCGTTTCCGTCTTCCTCGCCTTTTGTTGAATTATCATCTGAAGTGCCACTACCCCCTTGTGTTACAGGCTGCCGCCGGGCAACCTCGGGTTTGACGATGAGTCCGGGGTCCTCGGCAGTTAGCGAGACCGACTGTCCGCACCGCAAGCCGCGATACCTCCTGCCCGCTTCATCGTAGCTTTCGGCATAGGCGAAGGTTTCGGATTCCCGGGTGAGTAGTGCGACGCCGTCGCGCAAGGCCTGCGCCAGCACCTCCGGCCCGGTGAGCCGGGGCAGGTAGAGGTAGCGTGCGAAGTCCTCGACGAGTTGGCGCACCTGTACGTGCTCACCCCGCCACAGCGGTACTTCGTCTAAGTGCTTGCGCAGTACGGTGGCGCCAATTTTGCCGACCAGCAGCTCATCGCTTTTGAGCTTTTTGCTGGCCCGAACGGCGAGGGGGTCGGTGCCGGTGAGCCGTAGCGCTTGCCATTCCACAGGCCCTTGCGGCGACTTCTGTTCCGGCACCAAAAGCCACTGGTACGCCTCGGGCAGGCGTGCAGTCACGGTATCGTCGGCGGCTTTTTTCTGGGTTTCGGCCTGCCGAACCTGAAAGGGGCTGAGGTCGAGGGCTTCTTTCTCGGTCAGGATAGACTGCCACGCCAGGAACCGGCGTAGCGCCTCGTCCAGGTCTTGCAGCCGAACCTTGTCGGCGGCCAGGAAGACCAGCGTGTTGCGGTGCAGCCGGGGCTCATGACCGCGAAACTCGAGAATCGCCTGGGCTGCGACTTGCGCGGCGTTATCGGCTTCCCTGCTGTAGGGGTGTTCCGGCGGCAGCACCACCAGGCGCGCCTCGAGGTCGTCCGGCACGTCGGCGCTCGAGCGCGGCAGGGGGTGCACGCGGGCAAACTCGCCCATCTGCCGCACGGCATCCCGGATGCGCTTTTCCAGCTCGGTGGCGACCTTGTCGGGGTCGCGCTTGAGCTGCTCAGCCCGATCCTCGGCCAGCTTGGTCACGGTGGGCTGCGTGTCGTACCAGAAGCGCGGGCCGTCTTGGTAGAGATAGGTGGCCGCCGCCGCCAACCGGCGCAGGGCGTCGCCAAACACCGCCGGCGACTCGCCTGGCATCACGCAGCCGAGCTTTACCCGGCGATCCTCGAGGCCCCGGTGGGCCGCCCCCGCCGTGGGCGCCGAGCCCAGGTAGACCGTGCGGGCCACGCGGCGCGTGGCGGAAAGCTTGCCCAGGTTGGGCACCTCGCCATCGATCTTCAGCGGCAGCGAACTTGGCCCGTCCACGTCCTTCTCGATGATGGGCGTCCAGTTATCGGACAGATAGCGGGTCAGCTCGAACTGAACCCGCGGGTCGTCCACGGGAATGGTAGACGGCAGGATCAGGGGGCTTTTGTCGCCCTTCTCCCAAAGGCTGTGGATCACCGCGGCCATGAGCCGAAGCACCCCGCGGGTGCGCTGGAACTTGACCAGCGTGGACCAGTCTTCGTACAGCCGGTCGAAAACCTCGGGGTGAATGGGGTAGGCCGCCTGGATGCGGCGTTCGTAGTCGGTGGTTTTGCACTCGGGGGGAAACTCGGCGGCCTGGGTGCGGTACAGCTCGGCAAAGGCACGGGCCGTCACGTCGCGCTGCTTGTACGCTTCCGGCCCCGCGAGCGGCTCGAACAGCCGTCGGCGCACGATCTCGAAGCCCTCCTCGGCGCTGGCCGGACGCCAGGACGACTCCACGCGCCCCACCACATTGCGCAGCCGGTCGAGCGCCTCGCGCCCGCGCAGGCCGCCCACCTCCACATCGTCGGCCTGGGTGTCGGAAGCCGGCAGCGAGATCACCAGCAGGCAGGTACCGGCCAGCTTGGCCGACTCGGTGAGGGCCTGGGCAAAGCTGAACTGGGTCTCGAAGCTACCGCCCGGCAGGTCGGCGGCATCGTGCAGTTGGCGGGCGTAGGCCACCCACTCGTCGATCAGAATGAGGCAGGGGCCGTACTCCACGAAAAGCTCACGCAGCGCATCGCCGGGGTTGGTGGCCCGCTCGTCGTCTGCGCGGATGCGCTCGTAGGCCTCGCGCCCGCCCAGTTGCCAGGCCAGCTCGCCCCACAGCGTGCGCACCAGCGTACCGTCGGACTTGCGCATGGGGTTGCCGGGCGAGATTTTGTTGCCCACCAGCACCACCCGCCGCGCCCTGGGCAGCGCCTTCACCCCCGCTTCGGCCATCACCGTCTCGACGCCCGTCAGATCGGCTGCAGGCGTCCCGCCAAAAAGGTGATACAGCGCCAGCATGGAGTGGGTCTTGCCGCCGCCGAAATTGGTCTGAAGCTGCACCACCGGGTCGCCGCCGGTGCCCGACAAACGCTGCACCGCGCCCACCAGCAGCCGCTTCAGGCTCTCGGTGAGGAAGGTGCGGCGAAAGAACTCGGCGGGGTTCTGGTACTCGTCGCTGCCCTGGCCCAGGTGCACCTGCCACAAATCGGCGGCGAACTCGGCCTGCTGATAGCGGCCGCTGGCCACGTCGGGGTGGGGGGTGACCACCTCGCGCCAGGGCTTGAGCGCGCCGCTGGCCGCAGCCTCGATGAGCGAGCCTCCGGCCTTGCGTTTCTCGTTGCGTACCTGCTCGTCGAAAACCAGGCGGCGAAGCTCCATCTTGATCCGGTTGACCTCGGCGGCCTGCGGAGCCGAAACCGCGGTGAGCAGCCGCTCCATCGAATCGAGCGCGCGGTCGGCATTGTCGCTCGAGAAAGGCCCCTGATGCGCCCACTGGTTGCGCCACTCGCGCAGCTCGCTGACCAGCGAACGCTCGGCGAAGCCCAGCGTCTTGCGGAACACCTCGTTCCAGGTCTCCCACATCAGTTTGAGCAAACCCGCCGCGTCCCACTCGGCGATGGGCTTGTTCTTGAGCAGCGGGTCATCGGCGAAGCGGCGCACCGTCTCCATGTTCACCGCCCCCGCCCGCACCGCCTCCAGTACTTCGCGCTCGACGTAGGGGGCCAGCCCCGCGCGCAGGAGTTCCAGCCCCTTGCCTACCCGTTCCTGATTGGTTATTGCCATGCCTTAAGCCTCCACGTCTTCAAACAGTGTCTCCTGGGCCGGGCGGGCTGTGCCGCTCTCCCGTGCCAGCCGCACGATCTCCGGCCAGCTCTGCACCAGGGCGTTGTACGAAAGGGCCTCAGCGGCGCGTTTCTTGCGCTCGCACATGGTGTAGAGCCGGTAGGCCAGCTCGCGCGCGGTTTCGGCGTTCGCGCCCAGCTTCCCTACCAGCGTGGCCGCACCGCTCTCGCCGCTTGCTTCCAGCGTGCGGATCAGGTGATGAACCACCTCCCACGCGGTCAGGCGACGGTCGCGCTCAGGGTCCCAATCGGTGGGGAGTTCATCGGGCCTAAAGAGCCGCACCTTGCCGCGCTTCGACTCGAGCAAACCCGCTTCCGCCAAGCCCGCTACGCTGGTGTTTTTGGCTTTGGAGAGCGTCTCGGCCACCCCGTACTCGCCCTCGGCGAAGCCGTGCTGCTCGAACCAGGCGAGCGCCCAGCGCGTGTCGGCGTCGAAGTCGCCCTCCTGCTCGGCCAGGGCCTCGTCGAGCGTGGCGTTGATGAGCGCCAGCGCCTCGCGCACGGCGACGGGCTTGCCTTCGGCGTCGAGCACCCGGGCGTAGCGGGTGTAGACCGCCATGCCCGGCCCGATGGCCGCCTGCGCCAGGTCTACCGGGGCGATGTTGGCCTTCTGCAACTCGGCCAGCGCGGCGGGCAGCTCGGCCTTGAGGGCCTGCACGAACTCCCGGCGCGTGGCCGTGGGCGCATCCGCCGGGCGTTTGCGGCAGACGAGGACAATGCTGGAGGCCAGCGCGTTGGTGCCCGAGCCGATCATGCGGTTGCTCAGTTCCGTACGCATCGGCCAGGTGCCGCTGATGGCGAAGCCAGCGCGGATCACGGCATCGAGGAAGGTCTCCCAGCCGGTGCTCGATGTGCCCTCGGCACTTTCGGTCTCGGACTGCTTGAAGGCGTAGTAGATGGTGACCGGAAAGGCCGGGTGCGCCTGCTCGGCCAGCCGGTGCATGGCCTGGGTCATGCCGTCGAGGAAAAACTTCTCGGCCTTCTCCGTGCTGCCGTGGCGGTAGGGCGTGGCCACCAGCTCCTCGGCCTTGGGCACGGCGAGCGTCGCGAAGAGCTCGGGGAAGACGGGCCTGAGCGAGCGGCGCAGCCAAACGTAGAAGAAGTCCGAGAGGTCGGCGTAGCCGATGTTGTCGTAGTAGGGCGGGTCGGTGGAGACAAGTTTGTCGGCGCTGATGGATTGTGAGGATGCGTCTTGTTGAAGTGAAGAACCGCATGGGCGTGCAGGAGCCTCAAGTAAGAACTTTTCCACCCATTCCAAAAGAGCGCTAAAGTTACCGGTCGAGTCAGAGAATGGGTTTCCTTCTGCGTAGTCCCACGTCATCAGTATGGCTTGTCTGCCAAAAGTATTTCGAATCTTAGTGAAACCAGTATCCCAGCCACATATTGTGGATGACCTGTCGGCTAATCTGTCTACACCCAGAGCAAGATACACCCCCACGGCCTCGGCGTAGGCCTGGGTGCCGGTGCCGCCGTCGCGCAGGGGCTTGCCGTCGTCGGGCAGGCCGGCGGCGAGGGCGTCACGCCTGACCCGCTCCATCGCCTCGCCCACGAGGTCCGAGAAGGTCGTCAGCGCGACGAGCTGGCGGGGGGTGAAGAGGTCGCCGTAGGTCGTCAGGCCGTATAGCGGCGTCTTGAAGTCGCGTGGGTTCGCAGGCAACGCCACTTCTGGCTTCCACGTCGGCTTCGCCTCCTGAGCAATCGCTTCGTGCTCCGGTGTCGGCGGCAGATAGACCCGCCCGCGCTCGCCCTCGGCCACAATCGCCATCAGCCGCGCGCCCATGCGCCCGGCCTGGCCCTCGCTCCGGATGTAGTCGTAGGGAATCGGCGCGCCGGACATCAAGCACTTGAATGCCGCACGTTTGCCAGCCGATGTTCCGTTTTTCGCCGCCTCCGGGTCCTCGGGCTTCCCTACCTTCACCGTAAAGCGGTAGCCGCCGTTTTCGATCACCGGCTCCACGTAGGCCTCCTTGCCGGGTTTGGTGGAGAGCATGAACGTGGAAGCCAGCGGCACGTCCACATGGGCGAAGGCCGGGTTGGGGCTCTTGACGGTGCGCGCCCAGAGCCAGGCGATCACGGTGAGCTTCTGGCCGACCAGCGGTTTGAGGTCCGCTCTGTCGGCGGCCATATCGGGCGTTACCTCTATCTTGGGGTACAGGTGGCCGATGCGCTTCTCGGCCTCGTCGCGCATCCACTGGCCGTAGTAGCGCACGTCCTCGGCCAGGCCCTGCGCGCCCTTCCACTCTCGCCCGAAGAGGTTTTTGTCCTTGCGCGCCTCGGGGTTCACCGGCGGCTGTCCGGCGAAGCGGGGCGGAATCTCGATCATGGCCTTGTTGATGAGCACCGCCACCGGGTTCAGGTCGCTGGCGTAGGCTTCCAGCCCCAGCCGCTGGGCCTCCAGGGGCAGCGAGCCGCCGCCAGCGAAGGGGTCGTGGAAAGCGGGCAGCTTGTCCGGGTTGAACAGCTCAGCGGCGCGGGGGTGGCGGGCGTTGTCGTGGCAGGTGCGCCGCCAGCTTTTCCAGATTTCGTCGCGGGCGGCTTGCAGGACGGTTACGTTGGTGGTGTTCTCCCACTGCACCAGCTGTTTCATGAGCCGAAATAGGCGCTGGCGTTCGGCCTCCTGCGCTTCGGGCGTGGGGAACTCCTCGGGCACGCTGGCGGGGTCGTCCACCATCTGCGCGAAGATCACCGCCCGGGCAGCAGCCAAGGGCCGGCGCGCCCACCACAGGTGCAGGGTGCTGGGGTGGCCGTGCCGAATGGATTTCTCGCGGGCCGAGGCCTGGTTGATGGCCTCGAGCGGCAGGGCAACTTCGATGAGTTTCTTGCATCGTTTGATCGGGTTCATGCTGGTTCTACTCCTCGTTTAAACAAGTCGGCAAAATTGTAATTCACGCTGGTGACGCCGAAATCGGGCTCACGCTGGAAGGGGCGGCGCAGGTAGCGCACACGGTGCTTGCCATCGTCTTGAAACTCCACCAAGGCCAGGATAAAGTCGTCGGGCTTGTTGAGCGAGGTGAGGATCTCGTTTTTGGTCACGGTTATGGTGTCGGCACCGGCCACGCGGCCTTTGACCTCGATAAAGCGGAGTTTGCCGGTTTCCGGCACGCGGCTTTCGATGTCGTAGCCGAGCTTGTCGGCTTCGCGGTCCACCGGCTCGAAGCCGAGCCGGCGCTCGATCTCCATCACGATGGCGCGGGCGCGGGCAGCGGCGGCCTGGGTGTCCACCGGAGGGGTGTGGATGGGTGCTGGTTGGCCCATCATCCGGGCCAAGAGCCCGGCGGGCACCACCACCGCCCCGCCCAACACCACCGGCGGCAGGGCCGAGATCTGGGCTTCGCGGTCGAGTTCGGCCAGGCGGCGCTCGAGGCGGGCCTGGAGTTCGTCGGCCCGGCGGCGTGCCTCCTGCGAGTTGAGCCGCGCGCCGGCTTTGCCGGCCTGCTCTTGCAGCTTGAGCTCTTCGGCGCGGTGATCCCAGTGGGCGATTTCCTTGGTGAGGCGGTCTTTCACCGCGGCGCGGGTCTTCTCGATCTGGGCCAGGCGTCGCTCGCGCACCTCACGCACATGCTCCGGGACAACCGTGGCGATGGCGTGGGCCTGGGCGCGTTGCTCGAGCTCACGGGTAATCCAGGCGCACTCGGGCTGCTCGAGGATGGCCTCTAAGGCAGGCTCATCCGCGCGGAGCGGGCGGTAGTCGAGGTAGGGCGCGTAGTACAGGTGCCGGGCCTGGCCGCTGGCGTCTAGCTCGACGTAAAGCATCCGGCGCGAGATGGTGCGCCGCTCACCGGAAGGGAGCAGGCTGGCGTCCTGGATGGCGTGCTCGAGGAAGAACAGCACCCGTGGCGTGGTGTTGCTGTCGCGCTCGTCTACCAGAACGGTACCGCGCTTCAGGAGGTCGCGGTGACGCTCGAGGGTAAGGTCGAGCACGGCCTCGAGCAGCGGGTGGCCGGGACAGACGAAGGCGGCGAGCGGCTGGCCAGGGGGCGCAATCAGCGGCTTCTCGAAAGCGATGCGTTCGTAACGCTCGAGCACGGGGTCTCCCCTGCCGATCTGGCGGTTGCGGTTGCGTACCGGTGCGGGCACGTGGGTGATCTCGTAGCGGCGCGGCTCGCGCTCGCGCACGGTTCCGCCCAGGCGCCTGAAGGCCTCGAGGAAAAACGATTCGACGTAATGCGGTTGCAGCCGGCGTGCCTCGGCCCGCTCCATCTCCTCGCGCACGCGCGCCACACGGCTGGAGTCCATGGCGTCGTGGGCGAGTGCTCGCTCCTCGAGCAGGTTCTGCAAGTGCGCGCGATCCACCGCGTGCTCGATGGTCTGGGTCAGGCGCGCACGCACCTCGGGCCGGTCACCGTAGCGGATGGCCTCGATCATCAGCTCGCGCAGCGGCTTCCCTTCAAACAGCAGCTTGCCCAGTACATCGAAGACCTGGCCGCCCAGGGCCGCACGCGCCTCCTCGAGCTTCTCCAAGAGCCGCCGGTAGACGTCGCCCTCGCGCGTCTCCTCGGCCACCAAGTTCCACAGGTGGCAGACCTCGGTCTGGCCGATGCGGTGGATGCGGCCAAAGCGCTGCTCGAGGCGGTTGGGGTTCCAGGGCAGGTCGTAGTTGACCATCAGGTGGGCCCGCTGCAAGTTGATGCCCTCGCCCGCAGCGTCGGTGGCCAAGAGCACACGCACCTCGGGGTCGTGCAGAAAGCGCTCCTGGGCCTTGCGACGCTCCTCGCGGCCCATGCCGCCGTGGATGACCACGACAGTCTCGGGGCGGCCAAACAAATCGCCGATGCGCCGCTCGAGGTAGGCGAGCGTATCCCGGTGCTCGGTGAAGACGACCAGCTTCTGGCGCGGTGAGGGCACCGGCTTCGGAAGGGGGCTGGCACCATGGGGCGGATCGGGGTCTGCTGCAGCGAGCGCGGGGGATGCGAATAGTGCGGACAAAAGCTGCGATAGCTCACGCCACTTGGTGTCCTGGCCGCTCCTGCGCACCTCGGCGGCGAGCGCTTCCAGGCGCTTTAGCGTCTCGATCTCCAGTCGCAGTTCGGCGCTGGTGCTGGCGGCGGTGGCCTGATCGAGGATTTCTTCCTCGGCGGCCAGGGCCTCGGTCTCGGGGGCCTCCTCGAGGTCTTCGAGGTCGTCGGCGTCGAGCAGCGGGCCGCCGGCCACGACCCCGCGCTGCAGCAGCTCCAGTTCGCGCAGACGCTTTTCCAGCCGCTCACGGCGGCGGCGCAGCGATTGGTAGATGGCCTCCGGCGAGGAGGCCAGGCGACGCTGCAGGATGGTGAGGGCAAAGCCCACCGTGCCGGCGCGCCGGTCATCTTTGAGCGCCTCAGCGCGGCCCCACTCCTCGCGCACGTACTCGGTGACCTCCCGGTACAAGCGCGCCTCGGCATCGGAAAGCTTGTAGGGGACGGTATAGGCGATGCGCTCGGGGAAGAGGGGCGCGCCATCGAACTTGAGCAGTTTCTCCTTCACCATGCGCCGCATTAGGTCGCTCGTGTCCACCTGGTGCACGCCGTCGCGAAAGCGGCCCTCGAAGCGGTCGCCGTCCAGTAGCGCAAGGAAGAGCTGGAAATCTTCTTCCCTGCCGTTGTGCGGGGTGGCGGTCATCAGTAGAAAGTGGCGCGTAAGGCCCGAGACGAGCTGACCCAGCCGGTAGCGCTTGGTGTACTTGACTTCGCCCCCGAAGAAGCTGGCCGAGAGCTTGTGGGCCTCGTCGATCACCACCAGGTCGTAGCGGTTGTCCGCTGCGGCCAGCTTGTGCTGTACATTCTCGTTGCGGGACAGTTTGTCGAGCCGGGCGATGACCAGGTCGTTTTCCAGAAACCAGTTGCCGGTGCGCGCGGCCTCGAGCTTGTCGTTGGTGAGAATCTCAAAAGCCAGGTGGAAGCGTCGCGCGAGCTCGTCCTGCCACTGCTCCACCAGGCTGCCGGGGCAGATGATCAGGCAGCGCTGGAGGTCACCGCGGGCCATCAGCTCCTTGATGAGCAGGCCCGCCATGATGGTTTTGCCCGCACCGGGGTCGTCGGCCAGCAAAAAGCGCAGCGGCTGGCGCGGCAGCATGGCCTCGTAGACCGCAGTGATCTGGTGGGGCAGCGGCTCCACCAGCGAGGTATGCACGGCCAGAAGCGGATCGAAGAGGTGGGCCAAGCGGATGCGGTGCGCCTCGGCCACCAGGCGGAAAGTGACCCCGTCGCCATCGAAGCTCCACGGGCGACCGCGCTCGACGACCTCGAGCCGCGCCTCATCGTGGCGGTAAAGGAGCTCGTCGGCCACCTTGCCACTCGCATCGCGATAGACCAGCGTCAGCGCCTCGGAGCCGTGCCACTGCACATTGACGACGGTGACCGCGGTATTGGGTAGAAGGCCGCGAACACTTGTACCTGGAGTAAGATCTTCAAGCTTCATGAGTCTGTACTTATGCTTGCCAGGGGCCTCGAGAGCAATCCGATGCGTTGATGTATTGAAGACCCCATTTCCATCACGATAAGGTATCTTCGCCATTGCGGCGAGGAAATTTGACACTCCCACGGCTAGCCCCCACTCAGTCATGCTCGAGTCATCCGCTGCCGGGTAGGCTGGATACACAACCGAGGAGGTGTGAACATGAAACGGTTGGGTGAGCTTTTGGGTGTGGTACTGCTGGTGGGCTTTTTGTGGGGGGTGGCGTTGGCCGATACCTTCGACATCTTCGACTACACCCCGCCCCAGGGTTGGAAGAAAAGCAACCTGCAGGGGGGAGTGATGTGGGCACAACAAACCAAGGAATCGTTCGGCGCCATTGTGCTTTATAGCAGCGTGCCCGCAAGCAACAACCTCGAGGAAAACTTCAAGGGCGAGTGGAAGCGGCTGGTGGCCGAGGGGCTGGGGCTTTCGGGCGAACCCACCACCGAGATGGGGCCGCCCAACGGCGACTACCAGAACCTGGCCGGGGGTATTGCGGCCTCGCAGGACGGGCTCAACTATGTGGTGCTGCTTTCCACCTTTACCGGCAACGGGCGTGTAGCCAGCATCCTCTACATCACCACCGACGAAAAGCTCTTCGACCTGTTCGACCGCTTCAATAGCTCGCTCAAGCTCAGCAAGCCCAAAGCGGCCCAGGCCCCGCCGCAAAACGTGGCCCACCCC
>NZ_QWKY01000038.1 GCF_003574035.1 Meiothermus hypogaeus
GGGCGGTGGGGGGTTGGGGCAGGCGGTGAGTACAAGGGCTAACAGGCCAAGCCAGAAGGTGCGATTCATGCTGCCAGCATACCGTTTGCACTTGCAGGGGGCATGAAAACTGGCTAAAGACTGCTTGCCCGATGCGGGGCCTTTGCCAGGGGTAGGTAAGCCAGGATGGCCAGCGCGATCAGGGCCGACCAGACCAGCAAAGCGGTGCTGTAGCTGCTCTGCCCCAGCACGATGCCCATACCCCACTGGAGCAAAAAGACCCCCATGAAGCCCATAAAGTTGATGGCCGTGACGGCCCGCCCGGTGAGCTCGGTGGGGAAGGTAAGCCGGGCCTGGGCCAGGCTCAGGATGTTAAAGGCACCGGTAAAGCCCATGAGCAGGTAGACCGCGTACAAGAGTGCCACGGGCATCTGCGGCCACAAAGCCAGAAGCAGCGGCCCCAGCGTGAAGGCCAGGCCCGCCGAGAGCAGCACCCTGGGCAGGCCCAAGCGGTCGGCCAGCGGGCCGCAGAGCAGAAAGCCCAGCAGGGCGGCCAGCGAAAAGGCAAAAAGGATGCTGCCGACCTCGAGGCTCCCCATGCCCCGTGCCTTGAACAAAAAATCGCCGCCCCACAGGGTCTGCCAGGCCAGAAACCCGCCCCCCAACATAAAGTTGAGCCAGCCCATGCGCCAGAAGTCGGGGTTGCTCCAGATGACCCCTGCATGGCTCACCTGGGTGCTTTGGGGCAGCACAACACCTCCCGGGGCATTGCGCACCCCCACGGCGACTACCAGCGCTACCAGCACAATCACCAGGGCGCCCCATTCGAACACGCTCCGCCAGCCGATCTGCTCCTTGAGCCAGGCCAGGGGGCTCGAGGCCGCAATGGCCCCGGAGGCGCCCAGGGCCACATACAGACTGCTGATGCTGGCGTAGCGGTGGGCCGGGAACCACAGCGAAAAAGCCTTCAAAGCCCCCATCAAAGCGGCGGCAAAGCCGATGCCCAGCAAAGCCCGGCCCACCGAAAGGCTGAGGAAATCCTGCGCGCCAGCAAACAGCAGCGCACCCCCGGCCCCAACGAGCATCAGGGCCGGGTGCACAAAGCGCGGCCCGAAGCGGTCGAGCAAGGCCCCCAGGGGCAACTGCGCCACAGCAAAGGTGAGGTAGAACAGGCTGGTCATCAGGCCCAGCTCGGCTGAGCCAAGGCCCAGGTCACGCCGTAAGTCGGGCGAGATGACCGCATTGGTCGCGCGGAAGAAGTAAGAGAGAAAGTAGGCTAAAAGCAGGATGATGAAAACCCGAACGGCGGCGGACATGTCCTGTATCCTACCCCCATGAAAGGCAATGTGACCTCGGTCTGGCTCGAGCTCCTGGGCGGTCTGCTGGTGGTGCTGGGGGTGCTTTTGGCCTGGCTGGCCTTCACCCTGGCCAACCAGACCATTGACCCCAACCTGGAAAAAAACCTGATGCGCGTTCGGGTGGACTTACCGGGCTTCCTGGAGGGTGTGGCCCGCCAGCTCTCGGTGGCCGCTGCCTGGATGGCAGGGGTGGGGGCCGTGCTCTTTTTTGGGGCTGGCTACCTGGTGTGGGTGTTTAGGGTGCTGTTGGGTTTGGCGGCCCTGTTCGCGCTGGGGGTATGGGCCTGGCTGGCGCTGGGGTGGGCCTAGCGCTTCAGGCTCACCAGCTCGATGACCACGCCCTCGCTCTGGCTTTTTACCAGCCCTACGCTGGGGGCGTACCAGGAGGTGCTTTTCACGGTCAGGTTCAGGGGGCTGCTCCGGCCTCCCATCTTCATGGTGCCACGGGTGATCTGGGTGCTCTCCACTTTGAGGGCCGTAAAGCGTCCGGCAGGCACGCTCACGCTTTCCTGGCCTACCACTTTGTTGGTGGTGTTGAGGGTCTGCTCCATCTGGATGGTCTGGTTGCCCTGCTGGGCCTCCCCGCTCACCTCATAGCTGTAGTTCCAGCTACTTCCCACCCGTAGGTTCTGGGGCAGTACCACCCCGGTGGCTTTGCGGGTTTTGAACTTCATCTGCAAGCCGGTCTGGCCAGACTGAGCGAACGTGGGCTGGGTGAGGCCCTTGGCGTCGCACGTCCAGCGGCTGTCGAAGCCGAAACTGGTAAAGGTAAAGCGCTGGATGAAGCTGTCTGTTTTGACCTCCAGGGTCTGGATGGTATAGGTGCTATTGTCCAGGCTCGAGCGGTACGTCCAGACCCAGCCCTCGCGCACCGGATAGAAGGGATGGTCACACCTGGCCCAGGCGGCTGTGCCCAAAACCACCAACGCTAGAATACCGAGGATGCTTCGCATAGCAGGCTCCTTTTGTTACAGCATAGCCAAGGGGGCGTTATGTGGGCGTTATGGTTGGTGCGGGCCCTCGAGCCCTCCTTGCGGGCGGGGGGTCTCGAGCGGATGCAGGCACCAGGCCCACCCCGAAGGTTCAGCCTACCTCCAACTGCATCTTCATCCAGGGGGCCGAGTTGTGGAAGTTGGCCACCGCGCTGCCCGGGGGTACCAGCCGGTCGCAGGCCGCTCGAATATCCTCCGGCAGGGTCATGTCCAGCACCGGTAGTAGGTGCTGGAGCTGCTCTAAACTCTTGGGCCCGATGATGGGCGCAGTGATGCCCGGCTGATCCTTGACCCACAAAATGGCCAGTTGCGCGGGGTCGTAGCCGGCCTCGCGGGCCAGCTTCACAAAACGGTTGCCCATCTGCACCGCCCTGGGCGAGACCCGCTCGGCGTAAATCCCCCCGCGCAGGCTGGCGCGCGAGCCTTCCGGTCGGAGCTCCTCGTCGGCGTAGCGTCCGGCCAGCATCCCCATGGCCAGGGGCGACCAGGGCAGAATGGCCAGGTTGTAGGCCTGGGCCATGGGAACCAGCTCGTTCTCGATGCGTCGATCCAGCAGGTTGTAGGGCGGCTGCTCCGAAACAAAGCGCACATAGCCTTTCAGCTCACTGACCAGAATGCCCTCCAGCACCTTCCAGGCCGGGGCCGTCGAACTGCCGATGTAGCGAACCTTGCCCTGGCGCACCAGGTCGGTCAGGGCCGATAGGGTCTCGTCGATGGGCATATCGAAGACCGGGCGGTGCAGCTGGTAGAGGTCAATATAGTCGGTTTGCAGCCGCCGCAGGGAGTCCTCGCAGGCCCGCATCAGGTGGAGCCTCGAGTTTCCCCGGTCGTTGGGGCCGGGGCCGGTGGGGTAGTGGGCCTTGGTGGCAATAAGCACCTGGTCGCGCAGGCCACTTTCTTTGAGGGTTAGCCCAATCACCCGCTCGGCCTCGCCTTGCATGTAGCTGTTGGAGGTGTCAATCAGGTTGATGCCGGCCTCGAGGGCCCGCAGGATCATCTTCCTGGCCTCGGCTTCTGGGGTGGGGTTCAAGATGTTGTCGGTGCCCAGGGCCAGTGGTGCAACCCTGACGCCGGTTCGGCCCAGATTGCGGTATTCCATGGATAGCTCTCCTATGTGTTATGCACAGATGCACCTGGTAACAGGCTGTAGCAAGAGGACATCGAAACCAAGCCATATTCGACGATGGCGGGCCGGCGGCTCTCCAGCCAGCCCTCACCGGGCTGCAAAGCCGGCATCCACCAGCACCAGCGAGCCGGTCATGTAGCTGGCCTTGCTCGAGGCCAGAAAGAGCACCACCTCGGCAATCTCGGCTGGGTCGGCCAGGCGGCCCATCGGCACGGTATCGGCCAGGCGTTGCAAGAGTTCGGGGGTGACCGGCTCTTTTCGCTCGGACAAGAGCATGGGGGTGTTGACCTCGCCGGGGCAGACCGCGTTGATGCGCAGGCCATCTTTGGCGTGCTCCAAAGCCAGGGCGCGGGTCAGGTTGTGTACAGCCCCCTTGCTTGCGCAGTAGGCTGCCACCCCGTCGGCCCCCAGGTCGCCCCAGATGGAGCCAAAGTTGACGATGGCCCCGCTGCCCTGGGGCTTCATGGCTTTAATGGCGGCCCGGCACATGAAAAAAGTGCCGCTCACGTTTACCCCCAGGATGCGGTTCCACTGCTCATCGGTGGTGTCCTCGCCGCGGGCCCGCACAATAATGCCCGCCGCATTGACCAGCACGTCCAGTCGGCTGTACTGGGCCAGGGTTTCGGCCACCACGCGGTTGCAAAAGGCCGAATCGCTCACGTCCCCCACCCAGGCCAGAGCGCCTGCTTCCCTGGCTACCTGCTCGGCCCGCTCCTGGTTGCGATCCACGATCACCACCCGGGCCCCAGCTTTGGCAAAGGCCCGGGCCGAGGCCTCGCCCATACCCGAGGCCCCCCCGGTCACGACTACAACTTTCCCCTGGAAATCCACAAGCACTCCTTATCTGAACAAAAGTGATTGTATTGAGCAACCGGAAGTGGGGTCAATGTTCGGCGTCGGGACGTTGCTCAGTAGCCCTGCACTGGTATACTTCCCTGCGGAGTAGGTATACCAAACTGCGGCACGTTTTACAGGAGGTCGAATGGTTCAAATCGCAGTGCCCAAAGAAACCGCTCCGGGCGAGCGCCGGGTGGCGCTTACACCGGAGGTTACGGGCCGTCTGATCAAGGAAGGCTGGGGTGTGCGCTTGGAGGCTGGTGCGGGCGCCGAAGCGTACTACTCCGATGAGGCGTACCGAAACGTGGGGGCCGAGATTGTGTCCAGGGAAGAGCTTTTCAAGGGTGCGCAGGTGGTTTTTACCGTACAACCTTTGGAGCGACTGGATCTGGTACAGCTCGAGCCCGGCACCATTGTGGCGGGCCTCATGTACCCCCACCGCAGCCCGGCGCGGGTGCAGGCTATGGCTACCGGCAAACTCTCGGCCCTGGCGATGGAACTCGTTCCCCGAATTACCCGCGCCCAGAGCATGGATGTGCTTTCTTCCCAGGCCACCGTGGCCGGCTACGTGGCGGCCTTGATTGCGGCCCGCGAGAGCAGCCGCTTTTTCCCCATGCTCACTACCGCAGCGGGGACTATCCGCCCGGCCAAAGTGATGGTAATGGGGGTGGGCGTAGCAGGCCTGCAGGCCATTGCTACGGCGCGTCGTTTGGGTGCTAATGTCTGGGCCTACGACGTCCGCAAGGCGGCAGCCGAGCAAGCCCTGTCGCTGGGGGCCAAGGTCATCGAGCTGCCCATCAGCGCCGAGGGTGAAGGGGGCTATGCCCGCGAGCTTACCGAGGAAGAAAAGAAAATCCAGCACGAAGCCCTGGCCAAAGAAGTGGGCAACATGGATGCCGTAATCACTACCGCCCAGATTCCGGGTCGCAACGCGCCCATCCTGATTACCAAGGACATGGTCGAGCGCATGCATCCGGGGGCGGTAATTGTAGACCTGGCCGCCGAGTCGGGGGGCAACTGCGAGCAGACCCAGCCCGGCAAGACGGTCGAGGTGAATGGGGTCAAGATTGTGGGTCCTTTGAACCTGCCCAGTGCGCTCTCGGTGCACGCCAGCGAGATGTATGCCAAAAACCTTTACAATCTGTCCAAGCTCCTGATCAAAGACGGTCAACTCGCGCCCGACTGGAGCGATGAAATTCTGGCCGGAGCGCTCCTGACCCACCAAGGCGAGATTACCCATGCGCCGACCAAGGCGCTCATCGGAGGTGCGTAATGGATTCGACCTGGGCTGCGCTTTATATCTTTTTGTTGGCGGCTTTTACCGGTTACGAAGTAATTAGCCGGGTGCCGGTGATTCTACATACCCCCCTGATGTCGGGCTCTAACTTTATTCACGGCATTGTGGTGGTAGGGGCCATGGTGGTGCTGGGCCACGCCGAGACGCCCCTCGAGCAGGCCATCGGCTTCTTCGGGGTAATCCTGGGGGCTGCCAACGCTGCGGGCGGCTACGCCGTAACCGAACGAATGCTGGAAATGTTCGAGCGCAAGCCGAAAGGAGGCCAATAGCGCACAACCGATAGCAGCGAGCCTTCTGTGGGCTTACTGGTTATCGCCCAATGCTATTTGTCGCTATGGAAAACTTTGTTGAGCTTATCTACTTCCTGACGGCGTTCCTGTTTATTCTGGGCCTCAAGCGCATGTCCTCGCCCAATACCGCCCGCAGTGGGGTGGTCTGGGCTGGGGTGGCCATGGTGGCGGCTACGCTGGCTACCTTTCTGCTTCCCAACATGCACAACCAGCTTCTGATGCTGGTGGCCATTGTCATCGGTACGGCGGTGGCCTGGATTGCCGCCAAGCGTGTGCAGATGACCGATATGCCCCAAATGGTGGCCATCTACAACGGCATGGGCGGTGGGGCTGCCGGGGCCATTGCGGCGGTGGAGCTTTTGCGAGGGGAGTTTGGCGAGGCCCAGGGGCTCAAGTTGCTGGCCATCCTGGGTGCCTTGATTGGCTCGGTTTCGTTTACCGGTAGCCTGATTGCCTTCGCCAAGCTCCAGGGGCTCATGTCGAGCCGCCCCGTACAGTTCCCGGCCCAAAAGCTGGTCAATGCGGGGGTAGGGGTGGGGGCTTTGCTGCTGGCGGTATGGGTACTCTTTTCGCAGCCGGGGCCCTCGATTCTGTTTTTCTTTTTGCTGGCCCTGGGTTTTGGGGTGCTCATGACCCTGCCCATTGGCGGGGGGGACATGCCGGTGGTAATCTCCCTCTTCAACGCCTTTACCGGCCTGGCGGTGGGCTTCGAAGGCTTCGCCATTGGCAATGCGGCCCTGATTGTGGCCGGCACGGTGGTGGGTGCTGCGGGCACGCTGCTAACCCTGCTGATGGCGAAGGCCATGAACCGCAGCCTCTGGAGTGTGCTGGTAGGGGGCTTTGGCGTCGAGCAGGAAGCTGGCGAGGTGAAGGGCAGCCTCAAACCCATTGACCTGGAAGATGCGGCGGTCATGCTGGCCTATGCCTCCAAGGTCATCTTTGTGCCGGGCTACGGGATGGCGGTGGCCCAGGCCCAGCACAAGCTGCGCGAGGTGGCGGATGTGCTCGAGGCCAAGGGCATCGAGGTCAAGTACGCCATTCACCCCGTGGCGGGCCGGATGCCGGGCCACATGAACGTGCTGCTGGCCGAGGCCGGGGTGGCCTACGATAAGCTCTACGATCTGGAAGACATCAACCCCGAGTTCCCCCAGGCCGACGTAGCGGTGGTGATTGGGGCCAACGACGTGGTCAACCCCGCCGCCCATCGCAAGGGCTCCCCCCTCTACGGGATGCCCATCCTGGATGTGGACAAGGCCAAGAACGCCATTGTCATCAAGCGCGGCCAGGGCAAGGGGTTTGCCGGGGTGGAAAACGAATTGTTCTACGCCGACAACACCCGGATGCTCTACGGCGATGCCCAGGGGGTGCTGGGGCAACTGGTGCAGTCGCTCAAGAAACTATAGACAAAAGGTACTCCCAGTGTGGGCCGACACCGGCCCGCGCCTGGAAGTTAGAGCGCGTTTCACAAGAATCGAGCTATCCGAGATTAAGAACCCTTGGTCCTTGACCATAGCAGGGGCCGCCTGGAAACCCGAAACCCAGCATCTGTGGGCCGGGCCCGGCCCACTTTTTGATTGCATAGCATACGCCTGGGCTATCTGGGTCCAGACGCAACGCAGACCAGCCTGCCAACCCGCTTCACGGCAAAGAAAGCGTATCAGCAGGGTGAAGCAGGTCTCTTTATCACCTCTCGTTTTCGCGGGCGGACTCGTCTGTGAAGTGCGCGATCAGTTTCAGTCGAGTTTTCTATGGGACTATACCGGGTTCAAAAAGACAGTTGACAAAAAAAAGCCCAGCAGGCTGTCTTGACTGCTTTGGTTCTGCGAATGGCCAGGGGGGTCTAAGGTGAACGGCCTGGTTTTTTCAAATTTATTGTTCCTGCGCTATTTCTTACGGATTGGTATTGGGTTGACAGTGAGGAATGACTGATATAGACTTCCCGGAGGAAGTTCTTCCAAAAGGCAATATAGTTTTCTTGGTGTTGTTCGGATAAGCATGGAAGCACTTCCAAAGAAACAGGAGGAAACATGAAGAAGTGGCTAATAAGCGTATTGGCCTTGACCCTGACCGTGGGCGGGCTGGCCTTCGCCCAAGGTGTGACCATTCGCGTGGCGGGTGACTCGACCGCGGTGGGCGAGGGTGGCCGCTGGATGAAGGCCAAGTCGGAGGAGTGGGCCCAGAAGACCGGCAACAAAATCGAGTACATTGACTCGCCTGCCGATACCAACGACCGTCTGGCCCTGTACCAGCAATACTGGGCAGCCCGCAGCGCCGACGTGGACGTGTACATGATCGATGTAATCTGGCCTGGTATTGTTGCGCCCCACGCTGCCGACCTCAAGCAGTTCTTCACCGAAGCTGAATTGAGCCAGTTCTTCCCCCGCATCGTGGAAAACAACACCATCCGTGGCAAGCTGACCTCAATCCCCTTCTTCACCGACGCGGGCCTGCTCTACTACCGCACCGACCTGTTGCAGAAATATGGCTTCCAGCGTCCGCCCCAAACCTGGACAGAGCTCGACCAGCAAGCCACCCGCATCCAAGCCGGTGAACGCCAGGCAGGTAACCGTGACTTCTGGGGCTTTGTCTGGCAGGGGAAAGCCTATGAGGGCCTGACCTGCGATGCCCTCGAGTGGATTTTCTCCATGGGCGGGGGTCGCATCGTTGAGCCCGATGGCCGGGTCAGCATCAACAACGCCCAGGCCATTGCCGCCCTCAACATGGTGCGCAGTTGGGTAGGCCGCATTTCGCCTCCAGGTGTGACCAGCTACGCCGAAGAAGAGGCCCGCAACGCCTTCCAGTCGGGCAACGCTGCCTTCATGCGTAACTGGCCTTATGCCTACAGCCTGGGTCAAAGTGAAGGTAGCGCCGTGCGGGGCAAAATTGGCGTGACCGTGCTGCCCCGTGGGGCAGGCTCCAGCGGGCGCAATGCCGCTACTCTGGGTGGCTGGCAGCTTATGGTTTCTACCTACTCCAAAAACCAGAAAGTGGCTGCCGACCTGGTCAAATACCTAACCAGCGTGGAGGTGCAAAAAGACAACGCCATCAGCCTGTCGCGTCTGCCCACCCGCCCGGCCCTCTACAACGATGCCCAGGTGCTGGCCAAGAACGCCTTCTTCAAAGACCTGCTGCCGGTCTTCCAGAACGCCGTGGGTCGTCCTTCGGGCGTAGCCGGGGCTCGCTATAACCAGGTTTCCGAAGCTTTCTGGACTGGTGTACACGAAGCCATCACCGGGCGTAAGCCCGCCGCCCAGGCCGTGCGGGACATGGAAGCCGCCTTCCGGCGCATCCTGCGCTAGGCTGCAGAGTCACAGCCTTGTTAGGGAATGGGGTCGGATATCCGGCCCCATTCTTTCGTAGCAAAGGGTGAAGCCTTTCAAAAGCGCCAATGCACCTTTCCAAGCCGCAGGTCTTGCTTTGTGGGTAATACTAGATTCGGTTGATTCGTTACCGAACGGTAACGAATCAACAGGGCCGAAGTTATCCGCGTAGCGGAGGGCGATACCGCCCCTTGGAAGGCAGACGCTTTCTTCGCTGACCGTTCGGGAGGGGTGTGCTCTAGGATTCAAAAAGACAACCTACAGTTTTTTTGGTTTTGTAAACTGTCTTTTTGAATCCGGTATAAGTGGCTGGATTTGGCATTTCGCGTATAGCTATTGGTTGTTGTGGTATGGGCATACGATGCATGTTTGGCGAATCTTGGAATTCAGCCACTTGAACCGATATAGTACCTGTGTCTTGGAACAATCTCGCCAAGCTACTTGTGAAGGTCAGCTAGTGGTCCGGTAACCAGGAACTCGGTATAAGCAGCAGTCCCTCTCAATGAGCCGCACATCGCAATTTTGGGTAATCAACGTGCTTCAAAGCATGCGGCAAAATATGTTACCGGTGCACTAGGGTGGAGGTGGATATAGATGCTCACTGTTCGGCAAACCCGCTTGGCCTGGCTGCTAGTCTTGCCCACGCTGCTAGTAGTGGCCTTTGTGGCAGGTTATCCGCTGGCCCAGGTATTTTATTACTCGTTTCACCGGGCCGACATCTCGTTTGTAGAGCCCACCGAGTTTGTGGGTTTCAAGAACTATCTTTTTTTGCTCCAGGACCCCGATTTTAGGGGGGCTCTCTGGAACACCCTGCGATTCACCTTTGTTTCGGTTTTCCTCGAGACCGTGCTGGGTTTGGCCATTGCCCTGGTGATCCACTCCAACTTCAAGGGGCGCGGTATCGTGCGGGCCGCCATCCTGATTCCCTGGGCCATCCCCACGGTGGTCTCGGCCAAGATGTGGCAGTGGATGCTCAACGACATCTACGGAGTGATTAACGTAATCCTGGTCAACACCGGCCTGGTGGCTAACAAGATTGCCTTCCTGGCCAACCCCAACACGGTGTTGTGGGCGATGGTGGCGGTGGACGTCTGGAAAACCACCCCTTTTATGGCTTTGCTGCTCCTGGCGGGTTTGCAGCTCATTCCCAGTGACATCTACGAGGCCGCCGATATTGACGGCGCGAGCAAGTGGCAGCAGTTCTGGACGCTGACCCTGCCGCTCCTGACCCCAGCTTTGGTGGTGGCCCTTATTTTCCGTACCCTGGATGCGCTGCGGGTCTTCGACGTGATTTTTGTGATGGTAGGGGTCAACACCGCCACCCGAAGCCTGGCCATCTACAACCGCCAGACCCTGATTGACTTTCAGGATCTGGGCTATGGTTCCACGGTTTCGGTGGCCATCCTGGTGATTATCTTCATCTTTGTGTTCTTGTACATGCGCGTAGCCGGACGGGGGGTGCGCGGTGAGGACTAAAGGTCTGGGTTACTACGCAGGGCGGGTACTGTTCTACGCGCTGGTGGTTTTTATCGTTATATACAGCGTGTTTCCGTTCTACTGGGCGGTCATCAGCAGTTTCAAGACCAGCGATGCCCTCTTCAGCTCCAATCCCAGCTTTTTACCGATTCCCTTCACCCTGACCCATTACCAGAACGTGTTCAGTGGGGCCGCCTTTGGACGCAACCTGCTCAACTCGTTGATTGTGGCCGGGGGGGCTACCCTGATTTGTCTGGTGTTGGGCGTAATGGCGGCCTATGCGCTGGGTCGCTTGCGCTTTCCTCCCAAGAATGCGGTGCTCTACATCGTGCTGGCCATGACCATGTTCCCCCAGGTTTCGGTACTTTCGGGGATGTTTGTGTTGCTGCGCGAGACGGGCCTCTTCAATACCCATGCCGGTTTGATTCTTTCGTACCTGCTCTTTACCCTGCCCTTTACGGTCTGGGTGCTGACGGGCTATTTTCGCGGATTGCCGCGGGAGCTCGAGGAGGCTGCTTATGTGGACGGGGCCACCCCCATCCAGACCCTGCTCCAGGTCATGCTGCCCCTTACCGGCCCCGGTCTGGTGACTACTGGCTTGCTGGCTTTTATTGCCGCCTGGAACGAGTACCTTTTTGCCCTGACCTTTACCATCGGCAATAACGTACGGACGGTGCCAGTGGCCATTGCTTCCTTTGGTGGGGCTACCCCCTTCGAGATCCCCTGGGGTTCGATTATGGCGGCTTCGGTGGTGGTGACGGTGCCGCTGGTGATCCTGGTGCTAGTCTTCCAGCAGCGCATTGTGGCGGGTTTGACGGCGGGCGCAGTCAAGGGATAGTCAAAAGGCATATGATGGGCCGGTATGACTGCCCAGGATGCATACCGCTGGCTTTTGGAACACAGCAAAGAGACGGCCTATCTGGCTTCGTTTGGCAAACTGGCGGGTTGGGATCAGGCGGCCTATATTCCCAAAAAAGGCCACCCCCACCGCGCCATGATGCAGGCCACGCTGGCCAGGCTGCTGCACCAGCGGGCTACCGACCCCCGCATTGGGGAGATGCTCGCCATCGTGGAGGGTTCGGACTGGTTGGGGCCACCCGAGTCGGTGGAGGCGGTGAATGTGCGGGAGTGGCGGCGGGCCTACGACCTGCAGACTAAAATTCCCGAGCGTCTGGCCGTAGAGCTGGCCCAGGCCACCAGCGAGGGAGAAGCCATCTGGCAAGAGGCCCGTCCCATAAACGACTGGCAAGGCTTCAAGCCGGTGCTAAAGAAGATTTTTGCCCTGACCCGCGAGGCCGCCGACGCCATAGGCTACAAAGAGGAACGCTACGATGCCTTGCTCGACCAGTATGAGCCGGGGGCCACAGCCCGGCAGCTCGAGGCCACCTTTGGGCAGTTGCGTGAGGCCACCGTACAGTTGCTGGGGCGTATTAAGGGTAGCTCGCGCCGGCCCGATACCTCGGTGCTCCGCCGCCGCTTTCCCCAGGCCGCCCAGGAGGCTTTCGGTAAGGAGGTCATTAGTAAAATTGGCTTCGACCTGGAAGCCGGGCGACTCGATGTAGTAGCCCACCCCTTCATGCAGGGGATTGGCCCTGGCGATGTGCGCCTGACCACCCGCTACTTTGAGGATTACTTCAACGCGGGTTTCTTTGGCATTGTGCACGAGATGGGCCATGGGTTGTACGGGCAGGGCTTGCTGGCCGAACATTTTGGAACGCCCATGGGGAGCGAAATCTCCCTAGGCATGCACGAGTCGCAAAGCCGCACCTGGGAAAACCTGGTGGGGCGTAGCCTGGGCTTCTGGCGCTACTTCTGGCCCACAGCCCAGCAGCGCTTTGAATCGCTGCGCGATGTAAGTCTGGAAGATTTCTATTTCGCTATCAATGCGGTCGAGCCCAGCTTGATCCGGGTGGAGGCTGATGAAGTAACCTACAACCTGCACATCCTTATTCGCTTTGAGATCGAGCTGGCTTTGTTGCGCGGTGAGCTGGATATAGACGACGCCCCCGAAGCCTGGGATGCCAAGTACCAGGCCTATCTGGGGGTTCGTGCACCTGAAATTCGGGATGGGGTGATGCAGGATGTGCACTGGTCGGCGGGACTGATTGGTTATTTCCCTACCTATTCACTGGGCAACCTGTATGGGGCGCAGCTGTTTGCGCAAGCCGAAAAAGACCTGGGGCCGCTGGAAGCTCAGTTTGAGCGAGGCGAGTTTGCGCCTTTGCTCAACTGGACCCGGGAAAAGATTCATCACCAGGGGAGCCGCTACTGGCCCCGCGACCTGCTAAAGCAGGTGACGGGCGAAGATCTCAACCCGCAGTACCTGGTGGAGTATCTGAACCGCAAATTTGGAATGCTGTATGCGCTGTGACCTCAAATAGCCTGATGCTGGGTAAGTGCCTGAGCAGCGACCTGATGAACTACCGCCCTGAACTTACCCCAGTCGGCCCAGGTAGCGCCCAGTTCTTTGGAAAAATGGGGGGGTAGGCCCTCGAGGTTCAGGGCAATTTCCAGCAGACCCGGCGCGGAAACCTCTCGAAAATTGCTGATTTGCTCGAGGTGATCCTGTGGGCGTGGGGTGCTTTCGGCGGCCAGCAGAAAAACGTAGCTATGGAACAGGCGGCCTTCGTTGTGTTGATAGGTAATGTGGGCCAGATAGCGCAGAATTTGGGCTTGTAGTCCGGTTTCCTGCCAACTTTCGCGCTCGAGGGCCTCCAGCACCGATTCACCGGGCAATATGCTTCCGGTGGGTAAGCGGTAGATCCCAGCAGGATAGAAGGGTTTGGTGATAGTCAGAAACTTACCACTGGGTCGCTGGTATACCAGACAGACTTCCGCAATACGGGTTCTGCTAATCGCTAAATAGGAGTTTGAGCCCAGATTCTGGGTGTTTTCATAAGGTCTGCCAAAGCGCTGGGCCAACTCCAGTAACTCTTGCTGCATGCAAGAAAACTACCATAATCTGCGCGGTTGAATTTGCCCCGTTTCTTGTTGGCATCAACTTACATAGCCGCCGACCGCCCTGTGCTAAGGTAAGCTCTCGGTATGGTGGAGAAAATTTTTCTGGCCAAGCCCAGGGGTTTTTGTGCCGGGGTGGTCATGGCCATCGAGGCCGTAGAGAAGGCGGCTAGGGAATTGCGCGACGAGGGCGAACTGGTGGTCTACCATGCCATCGTTCACAACGATGTGGTGGTCAAACGCCTGCAAGAACGGCACGGTGTGCATTTTGTCGAAGACCTGGCCGAGGTCGAACAACTGCGCTCTGAGCTTGCCAGCACGGGTAAAAAACTGAACGAAACTGTGGTCTTCTCAGCCCACGGGATTCCCCCCTGGTTGCGAACCGAGGCGGCGGAGCGCAACCTGTACCAGATTGACGCTACCTGTCCGCTGGTAACCAAAGTTCACAGCGAGGCCAAGCGCTATGCCCGCGAGGGCTATACCATTCTGCTAATTGGTGACTCTGCGGATCACCAGGAAATCAAAGGTACCCGCGGTGAAGCCCCCGAGAACACCATTCTGGTAGCCGTACATACCCATGTGGGCCGTGATCCTCGCCTGGCCGACCCCCACACCGTCGAGGTGCCCGACCCTGAAAAGGTGGTGGTGCTGACCCAGACCACCCTTTCGGTGGATGATACCCTGGCTACTGTTGACATCCTCAAGCGGCGCTTTCCCGAGCTGGTCGTCCCCAGCCGCCACGACCTGTGCTACGCCACCAAAAACCGCCAGGATGCTGTCAAGCAGATTGCGCCGCAGGTGGATATGTTCCTGGTGCTGACCAGCCCCACCTCCTCCAACGGCATGCGCCTGCTGGAGCTGGCCCAAAGCCTGGTAGGGCGGGCCGAGCGCATCAATACTGTTGCAGACCTGCGGCCCGAGTGGCTCGAGGGTGTGCGGGCCATAGGCATCACCTCGGCGGCCTCCACCCCGGACGACCTGGTGCAGGAAGTGGTGGCCTACTTCAAGCAGCAGAACCCGGCCCTCGAGGTCATCGAGGAAGGGGAGTGGGAAGACATCGAATTCCGTGAGCCCAGGCGGGTATCGCCCCAGGAAGTTCTGGCCAGCCGGGCCTAGACGCCAGAAAATTTTCGTAAGCTGCAATGAACAGCCCCCTCCTTCAGCAAAGCCCTTACCTGCTGACTGTCGCACCCATGCTGGACTGGACAGACCGGCATTTTCGCTATTTATTGCGGCAGATTACCCGGCGGACGCGGCTTTATACCGAGATGGTGGTGGATCAGTCCATTTTGCTGGGCCACCGCCCCAAGCTGCTCAATTTCAACCCCGAAGAGCACCCGGTGGCCTTACAGCTTGGGGGCTCGGTGCCGGAAAAGCTGGCCGAGGCCGCTCGGATAGGGGAAGAATGGGGCTACGACGAAATTAACCTGAACCTGGGCTGCCCCTCCGAGCGGGTGCAGGGGGGTGGGTTTGGGGCCTGCTTGATGCTTTCGCCCGACCTGGTGGCCGACTGCATGGCCGCCATGCGGCAGGCGGTGAAGATTCCGGTTACGGCCAAGCACCGCCTGGGGGTCGATGATCTGGAGGACTACGGCTACGTGGCCCGTTTCATCGAAAAACTGGCCGGGGTGGGCATCGAGGTTTTTGTCATCCATGCCCGTAAGGCGTACCTTAAGGGGCTGTCGCCTGCCGAAAACCGCACCGTTCCGCCCCTGCGCTACGAGTGGGTGTACCGCCTCAAGCAGGATTTCCCCCACCTGACGGTTGTGCTCAACGGTGGGGTGCGAACGCTGGATGAAGTGGAGGCACACCTGAAGCGGGTGGATGGGGTCATGCTGGGGCGGGCGGTTTACGAAGACCCCTTCGTGCTTGAGCGAGCCGACTCCAGGCTATTTGGGCTGGCCCATGCTCCTACCCGCCTCGAGGTCGCCCAGGCCATGCTGCGCTATGCCGAGACCCAGCTCGAGCAGGGCACGCCCCTCTGGGCCATCGCCCGGCACATGCTCAACCTGTTCAAAGGGCAGCCCGGAGGCCGTTTGTGGCGCAGGTGGCTTTCCGAGCGGGCCTGTCGGCGGGGGGCCGGGGTCCAGGTGTTGCAAGAGGCCTTAGAGCAGGTACAAAGCGAAATTGGGGCGGGCAAGGAAAAAGCCCTCGTGTAGCAGCGCAAAACCCTGTATGTAGATTGTTAATATCCCGTTTACCACTTGGTTCTAGGCTGGTTAATGCAGTCCGGAAGGTCAAAGGCTGGGGTGGGCGATGACCCAACCGGCCCGCCGACACAAGCGTATAGAATCAAAGGGTCAAACATGCGGATTTTACTGGTAGAGGATGAAGCCGGTCTGGCGGGGCCCCTGGTAGCCCTGCTGCGACGCGAGCGCTACGAGGTGGAGTGGGCCGATAACACCGCCCAGGCCCAGAAGCTGGTAGACGAACTCGAGCCTGACCTGATTGCCCTGGATGTGATGCTCCCGGAGGGGGACGATGCGGGGTTTCGTCTGGCCGAGCAACTCCGCCAGGGGGGCTACGGTGGGGCCATTTTGTTTCTTACTGCCCGCGACACCGTGGAGGACCGGGTGTTGGGGCTGGACATAGGAGGGGACGATTATCTGGTCAAGCCCTTTTCCCTCGAGGAGTTCCTGGCGCGGGTGCGGGCCCTGCTGCGGCGGGGGGGTACTACCCGCCAGACAGTGCTCGAGCGCGGCCCCCTGCGGATAGAGTTTGCCAGCCGCAAAGTGTACTGGAACCAGCGGCTGGTTTCCTTATCGGATAAGGAATTTGCCCTGCTGGAGCGGCTGGCTTTGTACCCCGAGCGGGTTTTTGGGGTGGACGAACTGCTGGAGAAGATATTTCCCAACACCGAGTCGGGCCACCGGATTCTGCGGGTATATGTACATCGCTTACGGGAGAAGTTGGGGGAGAATGTAATTGCCACCCTGCCGGGGGGCTACGTTCTGGGAGTCTGACCGATGCGAGTGCTGCCGCACAAAACCGTCCCGGCCATTCCGATGCCCCTGCCCAAGCCTCGGGGGGGGCTGCTGGGCGGTTTTCGCAGCCGCCTGATGCTCAGCTTGTCGGCGGTGGTGGTGCTGACGGCCTTGCTGGTAGGGGGGCTGGGGTTTGTACGCTTTCAGGACACCCTGGGTCGAGAGGCCCGTCAGGACCTCGAGTCCGTGACCAATGCGGTAGAACAGGCCCTGATAATTACCCCCGAGCAGGCCCTGCTCGACCCGAGCCGCCTGCCCAGGCTGGCCGAACTCGGCAACAGCCGGTTTCGGGTGCTGCGGGCCGAGCAGGTGTTTTTGGAAATCGGCGGGCGCTTTCCCACCGAAGCCGCGGGCTGGCTGAAAACAGAACGTTTGCTGGAGCAGGGTTTTGTGCTGCAGGCGGCCCTCGAGACCCGCAGCCAAAACGAGGCCCTACAGGCTTTCTGGCGCACCGAACTGCTGGCCCTGCCGCTCTCGCTGCTCTTGGCCCTGGTTGCGGCCTACCTGCTGTTTGGCTATCTGATGCGCCCTGTACGCCACCTGACCGAAGCCGCCCATGCCATTGCGCAACAGCGCTTTCCCAAGCCGGTTCCGGTGCCGCCGGGCCAGGATGAGCTATCCGACCTGGCCAAAAGCTTTAATCGCATGACCCAGGCGGTAGAAGGGTTTTTGGAGCGGGAGCGTAATTTCGCCCGTTACACCTCCCACGAGCTGCGTACCCCCCTGGCAACGCTGCGGGTGCAGATAGAAGCCCTAGAGCAAGGGCTGCTATCCCCCGAGGAATCGCTGCCGCCCATCAAGGCCAGCCTCGAGCGCCTCGAGCGCCTGCTGGCGGGCTTGCTGGCCCTGACCCGCAGCCCCCAGCGAGACCCCCAGCCGGTGGAGGTGGGCTTAACGTTACGCTCGGTGGTGGAAAACTTTAATCCAGAAGAGCGGTCGCGTATTACCCTGGAGGGAGACCTGGAGGCCCGGGTGCTGGGCTACGAAGAGCTATTGCAGCAAGCCCTGGGCAACCTGGTGGGTAATGCGCTCAAGTTTAGCCCGGAGCCTGTACAGATTGAAGTTCGGCAGGAAGCCATGATCCACATCCACATCCTTGACCGGGGGCCCGGCGTGCGGGAAGAAGACCTGCCGCGCCTGGGCAATCCCTTCTTGCGGTTGCAGCCCAGGGTGGAGGGGATGGGGCTGGGACTGGCCCTGGTTCGGCACATCGCGATCCTACTGGGCGGCAGGCTCGAGTTTCGCAACCGGGCGGGGGGTGGCTTGGAGGCCATCCTGAGCCTGCCAAGGTTCGAGGTGAAACGTGCGTAGTCTGCGCTTGGTGTTTTGGCTGTGGATGGCCTTGGTTCTGGCAGCCCCTCCGGTGCTGGCCGTAAGTGTCCCGGCTAGCAGCCAGCCCGACCTTGCGCCCGATGGGCCTGTCCTCGTGCAGCGCGGCAACGGGAACGGCAATGGCAACGGTAATGGGAATGGAAACGGTAACGGAGGTGGGAGTAGCGGGGGCAACGGTAACGGAGGTGGGAACAGCGGGGGCAACGGCAACAGCGGCGGGAATGGAAACAGTGGCAACAACGGGGGCAACAGCGGCGGGGGCGGTAGTAACAAGAGCGGCGATAACCCGAGCCCCAATCCTAATTCCAACGCCAATCTCAACCCCTCGAGCGCCCGCCAGCCCCGCAGCTACATGGGCCAGGTGACGGTAAGCGCCGCTGGTCAGGTCATCTCGGGGAATGTGCGCATTCAGAGTAGCTCGCCCTGGTTGAGCCTGGCCATTCCGGGCATGTGGCTCGAGGCCAACGGGTTCTGGGAGGGCGAAGTGTTTGTCGCTACCGAAGTTAAGCTGCATAGCCCCGTGCCTTGGGCCTTCTATCAAGGCCCCGCCAGCCTGGTGGGGGCTTCGCAGTACCAACACGTAAGCGCCTGGCTTTCCAGTAGCCGCTCGGATCCCTTCCTGGCCTTGCGTGCCGCCGGCGAACAAAACCAGGTGCGGGTGGTGGCCTACTTCGATGGCAACAAGTTCCGGGCCCTTCCGGCCAGCTTTCCCATTCCGCCAGGGCTCAAGCCCGGCTGGTACGAGCTGCTGGGCACGGTGGGGGCGCAAGGACTGGCCTGGTCTTCGGTAAAGGCCTTCCCGTAAGAAAAGAGGTCAGGGGTCGGGGAACAGGGCCCGTAAAGATTGGTAACAGGCCAGCGCCCTGGATCAAACAGCAAATCAGATCGGGCGGTAGCGCCCCGCGTTGCTGTGCGCCAATCCCTTGAGCTCCAGCAGCATCAGCACCGAGAGGGTCTCGGCGGTGGAGAGGCCGGTGGTTTGGGCGAGGTCGTCGGGTAGGGCCTCGGAGAGCTCGAGCAAGGCCCGGTAGACCTGGGCTTGGGGGCCCTCGAGCTGTATCGCTTGCTTTTGCGGCGCCCGTACCCCCAGCGCATTCAGCACATCCTCGGTGTTCACCACCAGCCCGGCGCCGTCCTGAATCAGCCGGTTACAACCCAGCGAGAAGGTGTCGCCGGGGCGGCCCGGCACGGCCAGCACGTCGCGGCCCAGCTCCGCGGCAAACCGGGCAGTAATCAGACTGCCGCTTTTCTCCCCGGCCTCCACCACCAGTACGGCTTTGGCCAGCGCGGCCACAATGCGGTTGCGCCGGGGGAACAGTCCGGCCTGGGGGGGCGTTCCCAGGGGAAACTCCGAGAGCACGTTCATTTGCTCGGCCAGGTTGCGATTCTGGGGAGGATAGAAGCGATCCATGGCGCTGCCCAGCACCCCCAGGGTGTAGCCGCCCCCCTCCAAAGCGCCCTTGTGCGAGGCGGCATCGATGCCCAGGGCCAGGCCCGAGATAACCCCCACGCCGGCCTCGGCCAGTTCGCGCGCTACCTTGTGCGTCCAGGCGGTGGCCCAGGGGCTGGCTTTGCGGGTGCCCACTACGGCAATGTTGCGCTCGGAAGGCGGTAGTTCCCCCTTCAGGTACAACACCATAGGGGGGCTCTCGAGGTGCCGCAGCACCTCGGGGTAGGCCGGCTCCCACAGCCCAATCAGCCGCAGACCCAGCCGGGTCGCTTGCTCACGCTCCTGCACGGCCCGGCCCTCCTGTAAGGTTTTGGCGTAGCCGGAGGCAATCTCGCGGCCCAGCAGTTCGGCCACGGCCTCCACGCTTAGGTCGGTAGCAAGGGCTTGTTGCAGGCGGCTGGGGCCAACCTGGGGAGAGAGTGCAAGGGCCAGGGGGTCGGACATAGCTCGCATCAGGATAGCGCATGGGGGAGAGCCTGGAGGTTCATCTATACTAAAGCGGTGAATGAAGGAACCACCTATTCCGGCTTTGTGGCCCTGGTGGGCAAGCCCAACGTGGGCAAGTCCACCCTGGTCAATTCCATGCTGGGCGTGAAGATCGCCCCCATCAGCCCCAAACCGCAGACCACCCGCAAGCGGGTGCGCGGCATCCATACCGAGGGCAACCGCCAGATTGTGTTCGTGGATACCCCTGGCTGGCACGAAGCCGCCGATGCCATGAGCGAGTACATGATCCGCCAGATTACCGAGGCGCTGGCCGAGGTCAACGTGGTGCTCTGGCTGGTGGATTTGCGCCACCCCCCCACCCACGAGGACGAGCTGGTTGCCCGTGCGCTGCGCCCCCTGAAGGGGCAGGTGCCGATTTTTTTGGTGGGCAACAAGGCCGATGCGGCCAAGTATCCCGAATCAGCCTTGCAAGCCTATGCTGAACTGCTGCCAGGGCTGGAAACCCGCATGATATCGGCCCAGAACGAACGCGACGCCAAAGCCCTGCGCGATGAGGTACTGGCCCTGCTGCCCGAAGGCCCTTTCTTCTTCCCCGAAGACTACGCCAAGGGCGACCAGACCCCCGAGGAATGGGCCGCCGAGATTGTGCGGGAAGAGGCCATGAAGCGTCTCAAGGAGGAGATACCCTACTCTATTGCTACCAAAACCGAGGAATTCGAGCTCCGGGACAACGGCATGTTTTATATTCAGGTCAACATCTACGTTGAGCGTGAGAACCACAAGCCCATCCTGATTGGGGCGGGCGGACGGATGCTGCGGGAGATTGGGGCGGCAGCACGAAAGCAGCTTGAGGTATTTTTGGCGCACAAGGTCTACCTCGACCTGCAGGTCAAGGTGTACCCTAACTGGCGCAAAGACCCCGAAGCCCTGCGGGAGCTGGGCTACCATTGAGGCATGGAGGTCGGGCGCTTTTTGCTGGGGCTGGGCCTTTTGCTGGTGGCCCTGGGTCTGGTTTGGTTGTATGCGCCTGGGTTGCTGAGCTGGTTTGGTCGCCTGCCGGGAGATATTCGCATCGAGCGGGAGGGATTTCGCTTCTACCTTCCCCTTACCTCGATGGTGCTTGTTAGTGTGGGACTGAGCCTGCTCTTCAACCTGCTGCTTCGCTGGTTTCGCTAGAACCAGATTAGAGCGCTCTTCACATAAAGCGAGCCTCCCGAGAATTTATACCGGATTCAAAAAGACAGTTTACAAAACCAAAAACACCAGAGGCTGTCTTTTTTAATCCTAGAGCACACCCCTCCCTTGAGTACCGGCGCTAGCCGGGGGCCGATGGCCCTTCACTGTCGGTCGGCGAAGAAAGCGTCTCCCTTCCAAGGGGCGGTACCGCCCTCCGCTACGCGGATAACTTCCAAGGGGCGGTATCGCCCTCCGCTACGCGGATAACTTCCAAGGGGCGGTATCGCCCTCCGCTACGCGGATAACTTCGGTCGGGTTAGTTCGTCACCATAGGGTGACGAACTAACCGAATCTGGTATTAGAATTCCCTGTCCCTGACAGAACAGTTGCCGCCCGGATGGGCAGCAACGTCAACGTCTGTGAAGGGCGCGATAGGGTTTTCCATGAATACGAGCCTTCCGGGGCAGCGAAAGACCTTAACCACGCCCTTTTCCCGATGGCCGAATGTTTTGTTGTGAGCGGTAAAAATCTCCTAGAACCCGCTCAGCCTGCTGGTTTGGGGGGGCTGTCCTGAACCCCCAGCGGGATGGCATTCTGCTGGGAGATCCGGCTGTACATGGTGTTGGCGATTGAGTAGGCGAACTGCTTCATGGTCTGGGCGTTGGGGCCCGCGTAGTGCTCGTCTATGGTCTGGGTGAAGAGCTCGAGCCAGCGCTGGAAGTGCTCGAGTTTGAGCGGTTTGCGGGCGTTTAGCAGTAGATGCTTGTACATCATGCCGCCCCTGTAAGCGCCGGTATGCCACAGGATGTTCTCCCAGAAGTCATGGATGACAGGCAGGTGGTTCATCAAGTCCAGGCCCTCAAATAAGTAGCCAATCAGTTCGTCCTGAAGGGCCTTGGCATAGAAGCTGTCTACCACTACGGCGAGGTCGGCTCTGGAGGCTATGTCGTTCACAGACCTAACCTTAGGCCAAAGAACGGCCCGGCTGTAGTGAGCAAAGCCCCGATTCGATTAAACCCAAGGAAAGTTAATGCAGGCTTACCCCGTTATGGTGGGTTGCTCGGCCATGAGATTTGGGTGCCGGACGCTCATCTTCTTGATTTTTTCATGCGGCTGCCATCGGACTGCCATCAAGCCCAACCATCCTTGTTTATGGAGCATCCTGGCCAGGACTCCCCGCACAGGAGGAAACGCCATGAAAAACGGTCTAGCGGTACTCTTGGTTTTGGCTTTGTTGGGTTGGGGCAACGCGCTGGCGCAAACCGACCCCCAGCCCCCTGCGCCCGGCTCGGCTATGACCGAACTGGCCGCACATATCGAGGGGATTGGCAAGCTCCTCGAGGGCGAGAACAAACTAACGAAGGAACAAGTCGATCTTCTGCTACCCTATCTGCGGGCCATTCGCAGCTCGGCAGCCCTCACGCCCGTGATGGCCGAGTGGTATGTCCAGCAGATTCAGGCTCAACTGACCCCCGAGCAGCGTGCTGCCATACAACCTGCTGAAGCTACCCCCGAGTCTGCCAACCAGACCACCCAGACCGGCAACACCTCGAGCGATAGTAGCCAGAACCAGACCAATACCGAGTCCAGTACTCAGACTGAGCAAACCCCCGCTTTAGCGCTTGACCTGAACGCGCCTAATCCCTTTGCCCAGGAGCCAGCCGCTACGCGACTAGACGAGATAATCGCCAGGCTGACCCAGATAAGCCAGGCGTAAGGTCAATTTGCATTCGTAGAGCGCCACATCTACCGGGCGAGCCGTCAAAGGTATCGAAGCAATCTGGAAAGTTGCCTAACCCTGAGCCATTGCCTTGCTCCTGCTAATTGCTCGCGATACTGCGTCTGCGGGCTTGTTTTGGAAAGCTGGTCTCGAGTTTTGTTGAGGAGCCTCCTGGCTCCTCATTTTTTATGTCCTTTGCCCCAAGACTGGATTAATGAGATATTAATGTGAAGAACTTCGTTACTTGCCTACTTTTCGGGGTGATGACTAGGTTATGGAAATGGGTTTTTTGCGCTTGAATCACCCCAAACAAGCGTTGCGAGCAATTCTGCTCTCCCCCCAAATAGGGGCGCTGTGCGAGCCCCAGACGTCCTACAATTAGTATTGGACTATGAGGTGGGTAGGGGGCCTAACGCTGGTTGAAATCATCTTGGTGTTGGCGATCCTGGGTATTTTGCTGACGATTGGGCTGGGCTACTTCAACCCCGACCGCATCGCAGTTTCTCAGGCCAGCGAGGTCTTGTCCGCGCAGGTCACAAGGGCGCGCCTCGAGGCCATTCGTAACAACACCCTTGGGGGTATCTCCTTCAATACAGTTGGCAACGGCAGCCTTCAGGTTTGGGTGCTGGACAGGAATAACCCAAACCTCGCCAACCCAGTTGTGCTTCAGACCATCACCCTGGGTCAGGGTGATTTTCCTCGAGTCCGGTGCCAGTCCGCTACCCTGACCGCCTCAACTTCTTCTACTACCAACTGCCCCAATGCCGGAACCTACAGATTTACCTTCGATGCCCGTGGGGTTCCGCAAGAACAAGAACGCCTCAGCATTGTGTTGAGCAATTTCGCGGGCAGCTTTCAGCGTACCGTTTGTATTAACCAACAAGGCCGCAGTCAGGTGGTGAGTGGTACATGTCCATAAGGGGTGGGGCCATGCATAAGCCAGTGGGAATCAGCATTGTGGAACTTCTGGTGGCCCTGGCCATCATTGGCATTGCCTTTGTGCCCCTGGTGCTCAGCCAGCTTTCCAGCCTGCGGGCCAGTGCCCAGACCGGGCTGGTCTCGCAGGTCAAGGCTGCTGCCACGGCGGAATTGGAGCGCCAGACTGCGCTGGTGCTGCAAGTGGAGACACCCCCTTCCAGCAACAGCCTGCGCGACGACATCAGCGCCAACAAGAGCTTTTACTTTGTGGACTACTTCTACAGTTGTCCCAACCCTCCTGTTGCGCTGCCCACACCCTCGAGCAACTCTTCTCGCACGGCCCTGCGTTCGGGGATAAGTTGCGATAACGGCAGCGGCACCACCAATAACCAGATTACCACCCGCTGGAGTGTGGCCCGAGAGTCCGGGCTGCTGGGGGAAGGGCTCATCATCATCACCGTGACCGCTACCCACAGCCGGGGGCCCACGGTCACGCTGGTTAACCGCATCAGTTGCTACGATGTGTTCCCCTCGCCCACCTCAGACGCCCCCGCCCCTTGTCCCACCCCCGCAGGAGGCCCCTAGATGCGCAGGCACGGCTTTACCCTGGTTGAACTGCTGATAGCCATGGGGATTCTGGCCGGAATCCTGACTTTGGTGGCGATTTACTTTGGCGACCAGCGCGACCTAACCCAGCGCACCCAGGGCCGCAGCGAGGTGCAGGACCGGGTACGGATGGTGATGCAGATGGTCACGCAAGATTTACAGATGGTGGGCTCGAGGGGCTTCCTCGATTCCAGCGGTAACCTGATTACCACGGTTTCCAGCGGATGTAGTGGGGTTAGCTGCATTACCTCCACCAACACCGGCGTGCAGGATGGCTTCACTGTTCAGTATGTGACCACTCTGCGCGTCGACTCTAGCGGAAACCCCGACCCTACCAAAGCTTGTCGCACGGTGAGCTATGGTTTTAGCGGCAATACCTTGCAGCGCTCGGATGTTCTCTGTGGTAGTGCGGCCTCGCTGGTGGATTTGGCTCCCAACATCCTGGCGCTGGACATACAGTACCAGTGCAGCAACAACACCACTGCCGATACGGCCAGTTGCCCCGCAGGCAGCTACCCCCGCAGCGCCAGGGTCACGGTTATCGGACAGTCTGCCGCCACCGTGGCCAATATCCCTGCCAGCAGCTACACCACCGCCAGCGGGGGTACCGTGAACTGCCCGCCAGGGCGCATTTGCCTGGCACTTACCCAAGAGGTCTTGATGCCCAACCTCAAAAACTGAGGCAGGAGGAAGTATGCGTCGGAAGTCTGGAATCGCCATTGTCGCTACCCTGGTCATTTTGGTATTGGTGGGGTTGCTGGTGTTTGGCACCTTCTACACCACCCAAATAGAGCAGTTCGTGACCCGCAACGACGCCACCTCCACCCAGGCCAACTACATTGCCCAGGCGGGGCTGCAAAAGTACAAGACCGCGCTTTTTCAGAATTTTCGCTGGTCTTTGCAGAACCTTACGCCCGTCAGCTTAAACGCCTGTGAAAATGTTTTGAGTGGGGGCATTGACTGGGATAGAGGCGGTCCCAACCCACCCCAGAGCTTCCCAATAACATTCACAGAACAGATTGGTGGCGGAACCGCCAGAGTTACGATTAGCCGCGACTCCCGCCGTCCACGTTTCATGATAATTACTTCTGAGGGGACTTTCAGTGGAGCCCGCTCTCGAGTTCGAGCAGTCTTCGACATAAGCAATGCGGGCCTTTTTAGATACGGACTTGTAATTGGCCAGGGTTCTGGCCAGCAAGTAATCACTGGTAGTCCACGAATTTACGGTGGGGTATTCATTGAGGGGCAAAGACCAAACCCCGATCCTCCTTCGCCACCGCCGACCGTTTTGACTGGCAGTGGCAACATGACGGCTTTGAATACTTTTAACTTGACAACTGACGCAGAAGGTGATTTGCGGAATCTGAGAGCTCGCTCAGCAGTAACTTCAGATAACGACTTATGCGCCACATTCCGTGTGCGTTGGGGTCGGGTTGGTGTGCAAAGTAATAGCTTTGGTCTAGGACGCCCAAATCCGCCGAACTTTAACCCTGCCACCGATCCAAACAATCAACTCCTCGATATCAGGGTCGGAGACCAAAGATTGGCAGTCAACGAACCGAGGGCCTTACTCTATCAAGCCAACAGCCTTCCCAATAATCCCGTTATCTATGATGAAAATTGTAGAAATAATGGCGGTCTTTGTGCTCAATCTATAGGGCGCTATGACCTTTCCGACACCGCCTCACCCAGATTTCCCAGTCTAGATGATCCTGGAAATGAACGGCTTTGTGGCGCTGGTGTCACTTGGCGAAATTGTCTTCGCTCAGATGCCCGAATCCAGTTTGTAGCTAGTGGTCAAAACCCTATTGTTCTTCCGCAACTACCAGCTAACGCACAGTGGAACAACGAATCCAGATGTCGCCAATTCCTATCGGGTTCGCAGCCCAATATAACTTTGACTCAAGGCAATAATGCTTCTCAAAACGTAAATCTTTCGTTTGACTGTACATATCGCACTCATGAGTCAGGAGTCAATCCTGCTGGGGGCTTTGCGTATGACGCTGCGACCAGAACTTTGAGGGTGTATGGAACTGTAAACTTGTATGGGTTCAACTTGGTTACCAATGTTCAAATAAACTATCAGGCCTATGGCTACGGTAATCTTGGTCGTTCGGCCAGTTTGTTTCTGGAAAGGAATCCTTCTACATCCCAAGGCGGATCATTCACTTTGGGGGGCAGCCTGGTGCCAGATGCTATACCCCAGTTTCCTACGCAAAACTTGTCGTTAATTGCAGATGAAAATGTTACTTACACAAATAACCAGATGACTGTGATGGGGATAGTCTATGCCGAAAACCGCTTCGTAATGTCTGGTTCACAATCATCCTTTGTGGGGACTGCAATCGCAAACCAGTTCTGTACTACCGACTCTTGTGGTACCGGCGGAAGTCCAAGTCTTTTCTTCATAGATACTAGCTCTAATCTTCCTAGTGCAATGCTGCGGGCACCTTACGGTGAGGTTGCCTCCTTTTCTGTGGTCTCCTACGAGCGCTTCTAAGCGGTTGCTCTTAACCAAGACCTGCTCAGGTCTTGAAATCGCGGTGGACTCGAGTACACTTGCAGGCGGAGCAAAGCAGGCCACAGGGCCTGCGGTATTCCGGCGTTCGGCAGGTGCGCTGCACTCAGGGCCGAAGGGGGGAGCCACTTTCGCCCACCCCGCGAGTTGGGAGGTATCCAGGTGGCAAACGGCGAGATTTCAAACTTCCTCAAACACCATTTCCGTCACTTTAACGCGGCCTCGTTGGTAGACGCTGCCGAGGCCTACCGGGCCCACCTCGAGCAAGGTGGGGTGATGATGGTCACGCTGGCGGGGGCTATGAGCACCGCCGAGCTAGGTATCTCGCTGGCCGAGATGATCCGCCAGGACAAGGTACACGCTATTAGCTGCACCGGGGCTAACCTGGAAGAAGACCTTTTTAACCTGGTGGCCCACCACCACTATGAGCGCATCCCCAACTGGCGCGAGCTAACCGCTCTGGATGAGCAGCGCTTGCTGGAAAGACACCTCAACCGCGTGACCGACACCTGCATTCCCGAAATGGAAGCCATGCGACGGCTCGAGGCGGCCTTGTTGGAGGAATGGGAGGCCGCCGACCGGGCCGGGGAGCGCTACTTCCCGCACGAATTTTTGTACCGCATTATTCGCTCGGGGAAGCTCGAGCGCCACTACCAGATTGACCCTAAGGATAGCTGGATGGTGGCCGCTGCCGAGAAGAACCTGCCCATCGTGGTACCCGGTTGGGAAGACTCCACTACCGGCAACATGTATGCCGGGCACTGCCTGAACGGCGAAATCAGGAACGTGCACACGGTGCGAACCGGCATCGAGTACATGATGGAACTGGCCAACTGGTACCTCGAGACCAGCGCCCGCCATTCCATCGGCTTCTTCCAGATTGGCGGGGGCATTGCGGGCGACTTCCCCATCTGCGTGGTGCCCATGCTGCACCAGGATATGCAGCGCCCAGACATTCCGGTGTGGGGCTACTTCTGCCAGATCTCCGACTCCACGACCAGCTATGGTTCGTACTCGGGGGCCGTACCCAACGAGAAAATCACCTGGGGCAAGCTAGCCGCCGACACCCCTAAGTTCATCATCGAGTCAGATGCTTCGATTGTAGCGCCCTTAATGTTCGCCATGGTGCTGGGCTGGTAAACATCTGGCCGAGTGCCTCTGGGGCTTTAGATCTCGATCGAGCGAGCATCCCCCCTTGACAGTTGGGAGGAGTGGGTCGTAGTGTTTTGCCAACAGGTTCATTCAATAAACAGACGGTTCATTCAATGAAACCACTTGAAGCCATTCCCACTCTCGAGCGCCCCCTGTACTTGCTGGGGTTTTTCAGCGAGGAACGCCCCTATTGGGGCCTTTCGGAGCTGGCCCGGGCGAGCGGCTGGCCCAAGGCCACCTGCCTGCGCAGCCTGCGGGCGCTCGAGCAGCATGGCTTGCTGATGCGCGAAAACGACCGCTACCGCCTGGGGACAAGGCTGTTACACCTGGGTACCCTGGTCAAGGCGGCCTACCCGGCCCGTCAGGTGGCCCTGCCCTTCATGCAGGCCCTGCGCGACGCCACAGGCCAGTCGGTGCAGTGGGTGGTGCGGGATGGGCTGGAGGGGGTCTACCTCGAGGTGGTGGAAGCCCGCTCGAGGGTACGCCTCTATATTGCCCCGGGGCGGCGGGCGCCCTTGTATGCCGGGGCCTCCACCCGGCTCTTGCTGGCCTTTGCCCCGAATACCGTGCAGGAGGGTATCTTCCAGAGTGAGCGTAAGCGCTACACGCCGGCCACACCGGTAGCCCTGCAGCATTTGCAAGAATTGCTGAATCAGACCCGCAAAACCGGGTTCGCCGTGAGCTTTGGGGAGCTCGAGCCCCACTCCGCCGAGCTGGCCGCCCCCATTCGGGGCTCCGAGGGCGAGGTGCTGGCGGCCTTGAGCCTGGCCGGAGCAGAAGCCCACCACCGCGACCCAAAAATGCTCTCTGGTTACCTGCAAGCCTTGAGTCAATCGGCCCGGGAAATATCGGAAAAGCTTGGGTTCGTAGGGCCCTGGCGGGCCGACCTCGAGGGTTTTTTATCGTCGCTTCTGGCAGTTCAGCCATAAAGGAGGAGAAGTATGCATAAACTCGTCGGACTTTTGGCAAGCCTGGCCCTGAGCGCGGCCCTGGCCCAGACCCAGTGGACCATGGCCACCCCCTACCCAGATGGCAACTTCCATACCATCAACATCCGCGAGTTCGCCAAGGAGGTAGAGGCTGCCACCCAGGGCCGTCTGGTCATTCGCGTCAACAGTGGGGGTTCGTTGCTACCCCACCCCCAGATTCTGCCCGGGGTGCGGGGCGGCCAGATTCAGATAGGCGAGGTGTTGATCTCCCTCCTGGCCAACGAGAACCCGGTCTTTGCCCTGGACTCGATTCCCTTCCTGGTCGGTAGCTACGACGATGCCCAGCGGCTCTACCGGGCTTCTCGCGCTGAGATTGAAAACTGGCTCAGCCGCCGGGGCATGACTCTATTGTTCTCGGTGCCCTGGCCGGGGCAAGGGCTCTACACCAAACAGCCGGTGAACAGCATCGCCGACCTTCGCGGGGTGCGCTTCCGGGCCTTCAACCCTGCTACCGCCCGCATCGCCGAACTCACCGGCATGGTGCCCACCCAGGTTGAAGCCGCCGACATTCCCCAGGCGTTCGCTACCGGCATTGTGGCGGCCATGATGACCTCTCCCTCGACGGGTGTGGACAGTCAGGCCTGGGACTTCACCCGCTACTTCTACGACCTGCGGGCCTGGATTCCCAAGAACATGGTCTTCGTGAGCCGGCGGGCCCTGGACAGCCTGAGCCCCGCCGACCGCGAGGCCGTGTTGGCAGCAGCCCGTCGTGCCGAGCAGCGCGGCTGGCAGGCCAGCCAGCAGGAGGCGGCCAGCAAGAGTGCCATCCTGGCCCAGCGGGGGATGCAGGTCTTGCAGCCCAGCCCGCAACTGGTAGCCGACCTCAAAAAGGTGGGCCAGACCATGACCAATGAGTGGCTCCGGCGGGCCGGGGCGACCGGGGTCAACATCTACCGGGCCTACCTGGGCCGTTAGCGGTTTGTCCTGTGAGGGCCCAAGCCCGCTCGCTCTCTATTGCTTCAAGGGTTATACCAGGCTCGGTTGATTCGTTACCGAACGGTAACGAATCAACAGGGCCGAAGTTATCCGCGTAGCGAAGGGCGATACCGCCCCTTGGAAAGGGAGACGCTTTTTTCGCCGACCGATAGGGAGGGGTATGCTCCAGGATTCAAACAGACAACCTCTGTAGTTTCTGGTTACTTAAGCGGTCTACCGGTATTAGGGGTGATTATGCGCAAGTTCCTGGAAGGCCTGTACGGCCTCTCGAGCCTTTTGGCGGGGCTTTTGGTGGTGTTTATCTTTGTGATTATTCTGGCCCAGATTTTGGGGCGGCAGTTGGGGGTAGCCATTCCCTCGGCCAACGAACTGTCGGGCTTTGCTATGGCGGGGGCGGTGTTCTTGGCCCTGGCCCCCACCCTGCGGGCGGGTGCACACATCCGGGTGGGGGTGCTGGTGCGGCGGCTTCAGGGCAGGGTGCGGCGGGCGCTCGAGCTCCTGGTTGGCACTTTTTCCCTGCTGGCCTCGGGCTACGCCACGCTGCAACTCTGGCGGTTGGTGCTGGATTCCTACCGCTATGGCGACCTGGCCCCCGGACTGTTGCCCTTGCCCATCTGGATACCGCAGAGCTTTCTGGCGGTGGGTCTGACCATATTTACCATCGCGCTGGCCGATAACCTGGGGGCTTTGCTCAGAGGAGAGCTCCCCAGCTATCTTGCTGAGGGTGGGGGACAGGAGTAGCCGGTGGAGTTAACCCAGGTGGCGCTTTTTTTGGTGCTTTTGCTGCTCTTGTTCCTGGGCAGTGGGGTCTGGATTGCCCTGGCCCTGCTGGGGGTGGGCTGGGTGGGCTTGCAGTTTTTCACCAACACCCCCCCGGGAGCCAGTGTGGCGAGCAGTTTGTGGACGTCGGTCTCGAGCTGGTCGCTGGCGGCCTTGCCCATGTTCATCTGGATGGGGGAGATTCTCTACCGCACCCGCCTGGCCGCCGACCTGTTCGAGGGGCTTTCCCCCTGGCTGCGTAGCATCCCGGGCCGCCTGCTGCACATCAACGTGCTGGCCTCGGGTATCTTTGCTGCGGTGATCGGCTCCTCGGCGGCCACCACCGCCACCGTGGGCAAGATTGCCCTGCCGGAGCTCTTGCGGCGGGGCTATCCCGAGCGGCTGGTGCTGGGCTCGCTGGCCGGTTCGGGCACCCTGGGCCTTCTGATTCCCCCCTCGGTGATGATGATTGTTTACGGTGTGGCTGCCGAGGTCTCGGTGGCCCGGCTCTTCATTGCAGGGTTGCTGCCGGGCCTTCTGGTAATGCTTTTGTTCATGGGCTGGGTGATGCTGGCTGGGCTCCTCAACGCCCAGAAGATGCCCCCGCCCGACCCGCCGATGCCGCTTGGGCGGCGTCTGTATGGGCTACTCAAAATAATGCCGGTGCTGCTTTTGATGGTAGCGGTAATCGGATCGATCTATTTGGGGGTGGCTACCCCTACCGAGGCGGCCAGCCTGGGGGTGCTGGGAGCCCTCCTGATCGCCTTCTGGACGCGCAGCCTGAGCTGGCAGGGTTTGCTGGATAGCCTGATGGGCGCGGTACGTACAAGCAGCATGATTGGTTTTATTCTGGCCGGGGCAGCGGTGCTCTCGATTGCTATGGGTTTTACCGGTATCCCGGCGGCTTTGGCCGCCTGGGTGGGCGAGCTGGGGCTTTCCAAATACGCTTTGCTGGCTGTGCTCATGCTGCTGTTCTTGGTGCTTGGGGCCTTTCTGGACGGCATCTCCATAATCGTGCTGACCACCTCGGTGATTCTGCCGCTGGCCAAGGCGGCGGGGATTGACCTGTTGTGGTTTGGCATCTTTTTGGTGATTGCGGTGGAACTGGCCCAAATTACTCCTCCGGTGGGCTTCAACCTGTTTGTGCTGCAGGGTCTTTCGGGGCGGGACATCTTTACCATTGCCCGCTCGGCTTTGCCCTTTTTGTTTATGCTGCTGCTGGCGGCGGCCCTGATCACGGTGTTCCCGGATATTGTGACCTGGCTTCCCCGCACCATGACTGGGGGTTGATGGCTAAAGGGAGCTGTAGGCTAAAGGTGAAGGTTTAATATTGGGGCAACAGCTAATGGCCCCGCCGATTAAGAGGGTATGGTTTTTAGACCCTGGACCTCTGAACACCTCAGATGAAAGCGGTATCTCTTCTACACCACAGAAAGCCATTGGGCTTTCGGTCTTCCGTGAGGTTATATGCAAATAGACTTGAACGCCGATGCCGGCGAATCGTTTGGCAACTGGACGCTAGGTCGGGATGAGGAACTCTTCCCCCTGATTAGCTCAGTAAACGTGGCCTGCGGGTTTCATGCGGGCGACCCTCTGACCATAAAGCGCACCCTCGAGCTCGCTCGGCAGACCGGGGTGGCCGTGGGGGCGCACCCAGGTTTTCCTGACCTGGTGGGGTTTGGGCGGCGGGAGATGGCCGCCACGCCCGAGGAGGTGTACGCCGATGTGCTCTACCAGGTGGGGGCCCTCTGGGCTTTCTTGAAGGCGGCGCAGATGCCCTTACACCACATCAAGGCCCACGGCGCCCTCTACAACCGGGCCACCAAAGACCCCGGGACCGCAAGGGCCATCGCCGAGGCCGCCCGGGACTTCGACCCCCAGATACCCCTGGTGGTATTGCCCAACACGCCGCTGGAGGCCGAGGCCCAGAAGCTGGGGCTTCGTACCGTTGCGGAGGCCTTTCCTGAGCGGGGTTATGCCTCCGATGGTCGCCTGGCCCCCCGGGGCACCCCTGGTGCCTGGATTCATTCGCCTGAGCTGGCTGCCCACCGGGCCGTGCAGATGGTGGTGGAGGGCCGGGTAGAGGCAGTGGACGGCGGTTGGGTCGAGGTACGGGCCCAGACCCTGTGCATTCACGGAGACAACCCCAACGCAGTGGGGATAGCCAGGGCCGTCAGGGAGGCCTTGGAGGCTGAGGGCATAGGCATCCAGACCTACTGAAGCCCCTGGTTCACCACCTGGATACGTCGCTGCCCATGACCCTCACCGGCTTTTATCTATCTTTCTCCGAACAGCTCGACCTCGAGGCCAATGCAAGACTTCTAGCCCTCACAAAGGCCCTGGTTGCCAACCTGCTGCCTGGGGTGACCGATATAGTGCCGGGTTATGTAAATGTGTACCTCGAGTACGATGCCGAGCGGGTATCTAAAGCACAGGTAGAGCGCTGGGTGCGGCAATACCTGGAAGAATTGCCCAGCCTGGAACCAGGAAAACAGCTCGAGATTCCCGTGCGTTACGACGGGCCCGACCTGCCCTGGGTGGCCGAGCAGACGGGTCTGGTGTTAGATGAAGTCATCCAGCTGCACAGTGAACCGCTCTACCGCGTATTCGCAACCGGCTTCACCCCAGGGTTTCCGTTTTTGGGCCCCCTCCCCGAGCGCCTGCGGCTGCCCCGCCGCAACAACCCACGCCCACTGGTGCCGGCCCACAGCGTGGCCATGGCGGGAAACCAGACCGGCATCTACCCCCTGCCCTCGCCCGGGGGGTGGCATCTGATCGGAACCGCCCTGGCCCAGGTATACAACCCCCAGCGGGAAAGGGTGTTTTTGCTGGAGGCAGGGGACTGGGTGCGCTTTGTGCCCGCCCAGGGCCCCACCCCAGCCCTACCCCCCGAAC
>NZ_QWKY01000039.1 GCF_003574035.1 Meiothermus hypogaeus
CCGCCCCCCAACAACCCCACCATCACCATTTTCGCTCTCGAGACCACCGGCAACTTCGGCGGCCAGATAAGGCCCTGCCTACAGTTCCTGGCCGCACCCAGCGAAAATCTCCAGCTTCTGAGCGTTAATATCACCCACGCCATCGGGCCTTCTTTTGGCAACTTCGACGTCAATCTAGGCGGAGCCCTCACCATCCCCAGTGAGCGGTTGGCCTTGCAGCCTCCCAATACCTGCTACCTTAAGATTAGCGGCCAGTATCGTTTTACCTTTACCGTAACCCGACCCAACGCCCCTACCCAGTTCACGGTTCCCGCCACCTACAACCAGCAGTAAAGAATCCTTCGGGCCAGCACAGCGGGCACTGCCTCCATGCCCAATCGAGCTGGCCATCATTCAGGAGATGTTATGCCTCGGTGGATATTTTGGTTTCTTATACTGCTGGCCGCTTGCGGCGACAGCAGCCCCAACTTTAGCCTTTCGGTGCCTGGCACCAGCGTAACTCTGGGCAGCTTCACCACCGTCACGGTTTCAGTCAGTTTTTCGCCAGGAGCCTCCAACACCGTAACCCTGAGCCTCGAGGGGGTGCCCCAAGGCATTTCGGGCAGCTTCAATCCTTCCACCCTCAGCAGCGGCAACCCCACCAGCCAGCTCACCATCCTGGCCAGCAGCGGTGTAGCCACCGGCACCTACGATGCGGTGGTGCGTGGTACGAGCGGCGGAGCCAGCAATACCGCCAGCTTCCGGCTCAGCGTGCTGGGCGGGGGTGGAGGCGGTGGAAGTGGCGGCAGTATCTCGGGCACGGTCAGCATCGGAACCGGCACGGCCCCGACCGCCGATCTGGATTTTGTGCCCGGCGATATTATCGTCAAGTTCAAAGCCGGCATCGGCCTGCAAAGTGTGCAGACGTTATCCGCAGGCGGGGCGCTGTTACAGCGGGTGCGGAACTTGTCCATAGAACGGGTTTCGCTTTATCGGGCCTCGCTGGATCCCCAGGGTACACTAGACGCCATCGCCGACCTGGCCGCCAGGGCCGATGTGGAATACGCCCACCCTAACTATCGTTTCTATCCCGCCCGTACCCCCAACGACCCCCTCTATAACCAGCAATGGCACTACCCGGCCATCAATCTGCCCCAGGCCTGGGATATCGAGCGCGGGCAGAGCAATCCAGTCACGGTAGCGGTGATAGATACCGGCCAGCTCTTACAGCACCCCGACTTCGACCGCAACCGAATTCTGCCCGGCTTCGACATGATCTCCGACCCTCGCAACGCCCGTGATGGCGATGGGCGCGACAACAATCCTGAAGATGATGGCGACCTAATCAGCCCCACCCAGAGCAGCTACCACGGTACCCATGTAGCCGGCACCATCCTGGCCCACAGCGACAACAATTTGGGCGTGGCGGGGGTCACCTGGGGTGCAAGGCTGCTGCCCGTACGGGTACTGGGTGTGCAGGGTGGCGACCTGGTGGATATTACCGATGGCATGCTATGGGCAGCAGGACTTCCGGTTGCGGGCGTACCCACCAACCCAAACCCAGCTGCTGTCATCAATATGAGTCTGGGAGGCAGTCGTCCGTGCTCACAGGTTCCTCTATATCAAGAAGTGATCAATCGTATCAATGCTCAAGGAAGAATTATTGTGGCAGCGGCTGGTAACAATGCAGAGAATGCCGCCAACTTCGTTCCGGCTAGCTGTAGCGGGGTAATCACTGTTGGAGCTACCGGGCCTTCGGGTGGACGGGCTCCGTACTCTAACTTTGGAGGGCGAATCGACCTGATGGCCCCTGGTGGCAACGTTGCCGTGAATCTGGGCGGCGTGCAGGCGGGCGGGGGTGTGCTCAGCCCACTCAAAAGCGATGCCAGCGGCCAGTTTAACTACGAGTTTTACAACGGTACTTCCATGGCCGCCCCCCATGTGGCCGGGCTGATTGCCCTGATGAAAAGCGCTCGCCCCAGCCTCACTCGAGCTGAGGCACTGGACATCCTGCGCCGCACCGCCCGCCCCCTGACCCAGAACCAGTGCCAGGGCGAGACCAGCCCCAGTCGGCCCACCCCACCCCCTGGCATTACCGCCGGTGATTGCGGAGCAGGTCTGGTGGACGCACTGGCCGCCATTCAGGCTGTTGGGGGTGCGCCGGTGGGTTCTTTTACCCTGAGCACCACCCCCAGCAGTCTAGCCATAGCCCCTGGGGGCAATGCCAGTGTGGTAGTGGGAATAGAACGGGTGGGGGGCTTTAGCGGGCCGGTCAGCCTGACCCTGCAAGGAGCCCCCACAGGTGTTAGCGGCACCTTCACCCCCAACCCCGCTGCCGGGGCTGCGTCTACGCTGGCCCTGAGCGTGGCCGGTAACGTGCCGCCCGGCCAGTACCCCATGACCGTACAGGGCAACGCAGGCAGCCAGAGCGCACGGGCCGCATTGGTGCTGACAGTCGGTAGCGCAAACCTCCCCACCCTCAAAGATACCTTTATAGCAGCACTGTTCTGGACGGGGAACGACTTTGACGTGAATAGATCCTTAGGTATTTTCCTCACTGCCGATACCCGCACCGCAAACTATATTCTGGCTTCCTTGGGCGCTGGGCAGTATGCCGTGGCAGGCTGGAAGGACATCAACGGCAACAGTGAGGTGGATGGGGGCGACTACTTTGGCGTGTTCCGGGTCAATGGCCAGCTCGCGCTGGTACAGCCCCCGGCAACGGGCATCAACTATAATCTCGAGCTGATCTCCGGCACCACAGCCGAGATCGAGCTTGAGCCCGCGCTACAGGCCCTCAAGAAAGTGCTCCAACGCCGGTAGGAGCTTTTTGGGTGGTGTGACACCGGATATAATAACAGCACCAAGAAGTTTCCCATAAAGCCTGCATTATCTTGAAAACCCCATCTACCCGCGCCTCCTGCAAACCATGCGGTTGTAGGAGGCGCTCTTTTGTAGCTGGTGGGCTTTTACAAAGGGTATCTGAACTATCTTGGCAACGAGGTAATTATATTTGAAATTACAATTTTTTGTCTCATATCTAAATATTTTAAGCATAAAATGTAGTTTGCGCAAGGTTTAAAGAGGTCTAGCACGATGCACTGTTCAGAGGTAGGGTCGTTTATCCAGGGCATCAAGGGAGCCGCAGCATGAGAATCGTCTGCATCGGGGGCGGGCCAGCCGGGCTCTACTTTGCCTTGCTGATGAAGAAGCAGAACCCCACCCACGAGGTAACAGTGCTCGAGCGCAACCGTCCAGACGACACTTTCGGCTGGGGGGTGGTCTTCTCCGACCAGACCCTGGGCAACCTCGAGAAGGCTGACTTCCCTACTTATGCCCAGATCAGCCGGGCGTTTCACCACTGGGACGACATTGAGGTGCACTTCAAAGGGCAGACTATCCGCTCCAGCGGCCACGGCTTCATTGGGATTGGTCGCAAAAAACTGCTTAACATCTTGCAAGACCGTTGTCGCGAGTTGGGCGTGAACCTGGTCTTCCAGGCCGAGGTCACCGACGACGAAGCCATAGCCCTGAAGTACCAGGCCGACCTGGTAATTGCCTCGGACGGTATCAACAGCCGAGTGCGCAAAAAGTATGAAAGCACCTTCGAGCCCGACATCGAGATCCGCAAGTGCCGCTTTGTCTGGCTGGGCACGCATCAGCGCTTCGACGCCTTCACATTCGCTTTCGAGAAAACCGAGTGGGGCTGGTTCCAGGCCCATGCCTACCAGTTCGACGCCCATACCTCCACCTTTATTGTGGAAACACCGGAGGCGGTGTGGCAAAAAGCTGGCCTCGAGCAGATGAGCCAGGAGGAGGGCATTGCCTTCTGCGAGAAGCTTTTTGCCCGTTACCTGGGCGGCCACAGACTGATGTCCAATGCGGCTCACCTGCGCGGCTCGGCCATCTGGATCAAGTTTCCCCGGGTGGTCTGCAAAACCTGGGTACACTGGAATACCCTGAACGGACGCGAGATACCGGTGGTGCTGATGGGCGATGCCGCCCACACCGCCCACTTCTCTATTGGCAGCGGCACCAAGCTGGCCTTGGAGGACGCCATCGAGCTGGCCCGGGTTTTTACCCAGGTGGGCGATACCCCGGTTCATCTGCGACAGGTGTTGCACCAGTATCAAGCCACCCGGAGCGTGGAGGTGCTGAAGATTCAAAACGCCGCCCGCAACTCCACCGAGTGGTTCGAGAACGTAGAACGCTATACAGGGCTCGAGGCCCCTCAGTTCGCTTACAGCCTGCTGACCCGCTCCCAGCGCATCTCGCACGAGAACCTCCGGCTTCGGGACAAAACCTATCTGGAAGGCTACGAGAGCTGGCTGGCCGCGCGTACGGGACTACCGCCAAAGCCCGTCCCGCCCATGTTTACCCCCTTCCGGCTGCGCAACCTGAGCCTTAAGAACCGCGTGGTGGTCTCGCCAATGGCCATGTACTCGGCCCAGGATGGGCTGGTGAACGATTTTCATCTGGTACACCTGGGGGCGCGGGCGCTGGGGGGTGCAGCCCTGGTATTCAGCGAGATGACCGCTCCGTCGCCGGACGGACGCATTACCCCCGGGTGCGCGGGGCTCTACAGCGAGGCCCACATGCAGGCCTACAAACGCATCGTGGATTTTGTACATCAGCACACCGACGCCAAAATTGGCCTCCAGCTCGGACACGCTGGGCCCAAGGGCTCGACGCAGGTGGGCTGGGAAGATGAAAGCGAGCCGCTACCGGAGGGCAACTGGCCGCTTCTGGCCCCCTCCCCCATCCCTTACGGGCCGAACAACCAAACCCCCAGCGCGATGACCCCAGAGGATATGGAGCGGGTCAAGGCCGACTTCGTGCGGGCGGCCCTGTGGGGGGTGGAGGCAGGGTTCGATTGGCTCGAGCTGCACTGCGCCCACGGCTACCTGCTTTCGGCCTTCATCTGCCCGCTCACCAACCGCCGCACCGACGAGTATGGGGGTTTGCTGGAGAACCGCTGTCGTTATCCCCTGGAGGTCTTTAAAGCGCTGCGGGCGGTCTGGCCCCAGCACCTGCCCATGTCGGTGCGTATCTCCGCGCACGACTGGGCCCCCGGCGGCAACACCCCCGACGATGCCGTGGAAATCGCTCGGATGTTCAAGGAAGCGGGCTGCGACCTGATAGATGTGTCCTCCGGCCAGACCACCCGCTTGGCCCGACCGGTGTACGGGCGGATGTACCAGACCCCCTTCGCAGACCGCATCCGCAACGAAGTCAAGATTGCCACTATGGCGGTGGGGGCCATCTTCGAGGCCGATCACGTGAACTCTATCATCGCCGCCGGGCGGGCCGACCTGTGCGCTATCGCCAGGCCCCACCTGTCCGACCCCCACTGGACGCTCAACCAGGCCGCCAAGCTCGGCTACCGCGAGGTGGGCTGGCCCAAGCAGTATCTTGCCGGCAAGGCGCAACTCGAGCGCAACCTGGCCCGAGCCCAAGCCGAGCAGGCCGAGGAGTTAGCAGCCCGATGAACCCACAGCCTCTAGCCGGAAAACACGCCGTGGTGACGGGCGGTGGGCGCGGCATCGGGGCAGCCATTGCTGCCGAGCTGGCCCAGGCGGGCGCACGGCTCACGCTGATGGGACGCAATCGCTCCAGCCTGGAAGCTAGGGCACAACAAATGAACGCCGAAGTGCATATCGAAACCTGTGATGTGACGAGCCCAGACGAGGTGAAACGGGCCTTCAGGGCGGCTCAAGAGGCGTTGGGCCCCATCACCATTCTGGTCAACAACGCCGGGCAGGCCGAAAGTCAGCCTTTCAGCAAAACCGACCTGGGTTTGTGGCAGCGGATGCTCTCGGTCAACCTGACCGGTACCTTTTTATGCACCCAGGCTGCGCTGCCGGGGATGCTCGAGGCCGGCTGGGGCCGCATTGTGAACATCGCCAGCACCGCAGGGCTCAAGGGCTACCCCTACGTGAGCGCCTACTCTGCGGCCAAGCACGGGGTGGTGGGCCTGACCCGCTCTTTGGCGCTCGAGCTCGCCCGCCAGAACATTACCGTGAACGCGGTCTGCCCCGGCTTCAGCGAAACCGAGCTGCTGGAAGCCAGCATCGCGAGAATCGTGCAAAAGACCGGACGAACCCCCGCCGAGGCCCGGGCCGAGCTGGCCAGGCACAACCCCCAGGGGCGGCTGGTAGAGCCCACCGAGGTGGCCCAGGCCGTACTCTGGCTTTGCCTGCCGGGCTCGGCGGCCCTGACCGGGCAGGCCATTGCAGTGGCAGGTGGCGAGGTGATGTAGATGGTAAGTCCCAAGCCCGACCTCGAGACCCGCCTGGCCGAAGACCACCACCAGGCCATCAAGCTGTGGCTGCGCCTTCTGACCTGTACCAACCTGATTACGGCCGAAATTCGCACCCGGCTGCGCGAGAACTTCGAAACCACCCTGCCCCGCTTCGACCTGCTGGCCCAGCTCGAGCGCCACCCCGAGGGCCTGCGGATGGGCGAGCTCTCCCAGCGCATGATGGTCACCACCGGCAATGTTACGGGCATTACCGACCAGCTCGAGGCCGAGGGTCTGGTGCGCCGCGAGGTAGACCCCCAGGATCGCCGCTCCATCACGGTCAAGCTCACCCCCAAAGGACAACAGGTATTCGCCGAGATGGCCCGCATCCACGAGGGCTGGGTGATCGAGCTGTTCTCCGGCCTTTCGGCAGCCGAGAAAGATAGCCTGTACGCCCTCCTGGGCAAACTAAAAAAACACCTCAATCATAAGGAGGCCCGTCCATGAGCCTGCCCCACATCGGCCCGCAGGGAGGCCAGACCCCCCTGCCTGGAAACTTGGTAGAACTCGCCGACTACCCGGCTCAGCACTTTGGCTGGTCGGTGGAAAATACCGTTGCCACCATCACCCTGAACCGCCCCGAGCGCAAAAACCCCCTGACCTTCGAATCCTATGCCGAGCTGCGCGACCTCTTCCGGGCGCTGGCCTACGCCAAAGACGTGCGGGCGGTGGTGATGGCCGGAGCCGGGGGCAACTTTTGCTCCGGCGGCGACGTGCACGAGATCATCGGCCCCCTGACCCGGATGGACATGCCCGGCCTGCTGGCCTTTACCCGCATGACCAGCGACCTGGTCAAGGCCATGCGGGCCTGCCCCCAGCCCATCGTAGCCGCAGTGGACGGGGTGTGCGCGGGGGCCGGGGCCATCCTGGCCATGGCCTCAGATATCCGTTACGGCACCGCCCGCAGCAAGACAGCGTTCTTGTTTGTGCGGGTGGGGCTGGCCGGCTGCGACATGGGGGCCTGCGCCATGCTGCCCCGCATCGTGGGGCTGGGCCGGGCCGCCGAGCTTCTGTACACAGGCCGCACTTTGGGCGGCGAGGAGGCCGAGCGCTGGGGCTTTTTCAACCGCCTATGCGAGCCGGAAAAGCTCCTGGAGGAAGCCCAGCAGTTCGCCCGCTCACTGGCCCAGGGGCCCACCTTTGCCCATGCCATGACCAAGAAAATGCTCCATCAGGAGTGGAACATGGGCTTAGATGAGGCCCTCGAGGCCGAAGCCCAGGCCCAGGCCCTCTGCATGACCACCCGCGACTTTCAGCGGGCTTATAGGGCTTTTGTGGCCAAGGAAAAGCCGGTGTTCGAGGGGGATTGAGATGCGGAACGTCGAGAGTCCAGGGTCGAGGGTCGAGGGCCAGCCACTGCTTAAGGCAGTTGGCCGTTCGCCCTTTGCTTTGAGCTATCGGCTATTGGCTATCTGCTGCCAACCCTCATCCTTCAGCCATCCGCCAAGCCAGGAGGCTCGCCATGCGCGATAACGCCTACCTCGACTGGCCCTTTTTCGAGCCCCGGCACCGCACGCTGGCCCACGACCTGCAAACCTGGGCGGTGCGCAACCTGGCCGCTCACCCAGCGCACAACCTGGACGATCCCCTTCGGGACGGATTAAACTCCGTGCACCAAGTGGACGATCCCCTTCGGGACGGAGCAAACTCCGTGCACCAAGTGGACGATCCCCTTCGGGACGGAGCAAACTCCGTGCACCAAGTGGACGACGCTTGTCGACAGTTGGTACGAGCGCTCGGTGCGGGCGGCTGGACGCGCTACGCGGTGGGGGGGCGGGCCTATGGTGGGGCACATGAGACCATCGATACTCGAGCGGTCTGCCTGATCCGCGAGAACCTGGCCTACCACCACGGCCTGGCCGACTTCGCCTTCGCCATGCAGGGCCTGGGCTCCGGCGCCATCACCCTGCACGGCACGCCCGCACAAAAGGCCCACTACCTGACCCGGGTAGCCCGGGGTGAATTCATCGCTGCCTTTGCCCTTTCCGAGCCGGATGCGGGCTCCGATGTGGGGGCCATGACCACCGAGGCCCGCCTCGAGGGCGACGCTTACGTACTGAACGGGCAGAAAACCTGGATTTCCAACGGCGGCATTGCCGACTTCTATGTGGTCTTCGCCCGTGCACCGGGCAGCCAGGGTTCCAAGGGCGTGAGCGCCTTTGTGGTGGACGCAGGCACGCCGGGTTTGGAAATCGCCCAGCGCCTCGAGGTCATCGCACCGCACCCCCTGGCCACGCTGCGCTTCCGGGATTGCCGGGTTCCGGCCAGCCAGCGCCTGGGGGAGGAAGGGCAGGGCTTCAAGATGGCCATGCAGACCCTGGACATCTTCCGCACCTCGGTAGCCGCCGCCGCGCTGGGTTTTGCCCGCCGGGCGCTGGACGAAGCCCTGCGGCGGGCCACCACCAGGGCCATGTTTGGGCAGACCCTGGCCGACTTCCAGCTCACCCAGGCCCGGCTGGCCCAGATGGCCACCCAGGTAGACGCCGCCGCACTGCTCACCTACCGCGCGGCCTGGCAGCGCGACCAGGGGCAGCGGGTCACCCAGGAAGCCGCCATGGCCAAGCTCACCGCCACCGAGAACGCCCAGCAAGTCATAGACGCCGCCTTGCAGATGTGGGGGGGCCTGGGCGTGACCCGAGGGCAGGTGGTGGAGGCTCTGTACCGCGAGATCCGTGCCCTGCGCATCTACGAAGGGGCCAGCGAGGTGCAGCTCCTCATCATCGCCAGGGAGTTGCTCAAACACTTCAAGGAGAAACAACCCACCAAAGGAGGGGTTCAAGATGGGATACAGCGCCCACGTTGACACCTTTGCCAGGGACAACCTACCGCCTAAGTCGGAGTGGCCCGAGCTGATTTTTACCCTGCCGGAGCTTCAGTTCCCCGAGCGCCTGAACTGTGCGACCGAGCTCCTCGACCAGATGGCGGCCCGGCATCCCCAGCGCTTGTGCGTGCGGGCGGCGGGGCTTTCCTGGACGTATGGCGAGCTGCTGGAGAAAGCCAACCGTATCGCTCGGGTGCTGGTAGAGGATCTGGGCCTGTTGCCCGGCAACCGGGTGCTGCTCAGGGCCCCCAACAACCTCATGCTGGTGGCGGCCTGGTTCGCGGTGATGAAGGCCGGGGGTATCGCCGTGACCACCATGCCCCTGTTGCGGGCCAAGGAGCTCACCGATGTGATCACTAAGGCACAGGTCTCCCACGCCCTGTGCGATGGGCGGCTACGGGAGGAGCTCGAGCTCGCCTTACCCGGCTGCCCCACCCTGGAGCAGGTGCTTTACTGGGGCGAAGGCGGCAACCTGGAAGAGCGCATGGCGGCCAAGCCCCCCAGCTTCCAAAACCTCGAGACTGCCAGCGACGACACCTGCCTGATCGCCTTCACCTCTGGCACCACCGGCAAACCCAAGGGTTGCATGCACTTCCACCGCGACGTGCTGGCCATCTGCGACACCTTTGGCAAGTACGTGCTGCGGGCCTCGCCGGATGACGTGTTTATAGGCAGCCCGCCCCTGGCCTTCACCTTCGGGCTAGGCGCTCTGGTGCTCTTCCCCATGCGGATTGGCGCTTCAACGGTGCTGCTGGAAAAAGCCAGCCCCGATCTCCTCTTACCGACCATTGCCGAATACAAAGCCAGTGTGTTGGCCACCTCGCCTACTGCTTATCGGGCCATGGCCGCCCAGGCCGGGAACCACGACCTTTCTTCACTGCGCAAATGTGTCTCCGCCGGGGAGCCCCTGCCCGCCTCGACCCGAATGCGGTGGAAGGAGGCCACAGGCATTGAGCTTATTGACGGCATCGGGGCCACCGAGATGCTGCACATCTTCATCTCGCACATCGAGGCCGAGGCCAAACCAGGCGCCACCGGCAAGCCTGTGCCAGGCTACCAGGCCTGCATCCTGGACGACGACGGCCAGCCCCTGCCCCCCGGCCAGATAGGACGTTTAGCGGTCAAAGGCCCCACCGGCTGCCGCTACCTTTCCGACGATCGCCAGCGCAAGTACGTGCAGCACGGCTGGAATGTCACCGGCGATGCCTACTTGCTGGACGAAGAGGGCTACTTCGTCTATCAGGCTCGCACCGATGACATGATCGTCTCTTCCGGTTACAACATTGCCGGCCCCGAGGTCGAGGATGCGCTCTTACTGCACCCCGACGTGGCCGAGTGCGCGGTGGTGGGGGTGCCTGACCCGGAGCGCGGGCAGATTGTCAAAGCCTACGTGGTACTGCGGCCTGGAGTGGTGGGCTCTGCCGAGCTGGTTAGGGCGTTACAGGACTTTGTGAAGCAGAAAATCGCCCCCTACAAGTACCCCCGTGCCATCGAGTTCCGCGAGAGCCTGCCACGCACCCAGACCGGCAAACTGCAGCGCTTCGTGCTGCGCCAGGAGGCTCAAGGGGTGGGGAGATAATTGTGGAACGCACCCAGGAGAGCCCGCAAATCCTGCAACCGCCCGGCTGGGCCAGACCCAAAGGCTACGCCAATGGCATCGCTGCGCGGGGCCGGCTGGTCTTCATCGCCGGTATGATTGGCTGGAACCCACAGGGGGTCTTCGAGACCGACGACTTTGTGGGCCAGACCCGCCAGGCTTTGCAAAATATCCTCGAGACCCTCGCCCAAGCAGGCGGAAGACCCGAGCACCTGGTTCGCCTGACCTGGTTCATCACCAGCAAACAGGAGTACCTGGCCTCGCTGGATGCGCTGGGGGCCGCCTACCGCGAGGTGATGGGGCGGCACTATCCCGCCATGTCGGTAGTAGAGGTGCGGGCCCTGATGGAAGACCAGGCCAAGGTGGAGATCGAGGCCACCGCCGTGATTCCCGACTGAAGGAACCCTTATGACTCAAGCCGAGATAGAAGCCCTGGACCTTAGCGACCCCCTGGCCGCCAAACGCGAGGCCTTTGCCATCCCCGAGGGACTGGTATACCTGGATGGCAACTCGCTGGGGGTGCTGCCCAAAGCGGTACAACAACACCTGGAGCACGTGGTAACGGAGCAGTGGGGCCGCGACCTGATCCGAAGCTGGAACACCCATGGCTGGGTGGACCTGCCGCTCAAGGTGGGGGGCAAGATCGCCCGGCTGATTGGCGCCGAAGAGGGTGAGGTGGTGGCCGCCGACTCAACCTCGGTCAACCTGTTCAAAGTGCTGTTGGCGGCCTTGAAGCTGCGCCCGGAACGCAAGGTAATTGTCTCGGACATCGATAACTTTCCCACCGACCTCTACATCGCCCAGGGGGTTGTCCAGCTTCTTGGGACTTTCGAGCTGCGTCTGGTGAAGAAAAATGAAATCGAAGCGGCCCTCGACCACCAGACCGCTGTACTGATGCTAACCGAGGTGGACTACCGCACCGGCTACCGCTACGACATGGCCGGGCTGACCCGGCTGGCCCACGATAAGGGGGCCCTGGTTATCTGGGATCTAGCCCACAGCGCGGGGGCCTTCCCGGTACACCTGAACCGGCACGGGGTGGACTTTGCGGTGGGATGCGGCTACAAGTATCTGAACGGCGGCCCCGGCGCACCGGCCTTCTTGTTTGTGGCCCGGCGGCATCAGCCACACGCTTTTCCTTTTCTGTCCGGCTGGATGGGCCACCAGGCCCCCTTTACCTTTGTGCCGGAGTACGTGGCCGCCGAGGACATCCGGCGGCTAACCGTGGGCACGCCGGCGGTGCTCTCGATGAGTGCCCTGGATGCAGCGCTCGAGGTGTTCGCCGACGTAGACCTGGAGGTAGTACGGGAAAAGTCGCTCAAGCTGACCGACCTGTTTATCGATTTGATGGCGCCGCTGGCCGCCCGCTACGGTTTTGAGCTGGTCACGCCCAGGGAGCACGTCCGGCGCGGCAGCCAGGTCTCCTACCGCCACCCCGAGGGCTACGCCATCATGCAGGCCCTCATCAGCCAGGGGGTGATTGGCGACTTTCGCGCCCCGGACATCGTGCGCTTCGGCTTTACCCCGCTCTACCTGCGTTTTGCGGACGTGTGGGAAGCAGTACAAAGGCTGGATCGGGTGATGCGCCAGGCATTATGGAAAGACCCCCGCTTCCACCAAAGAGCCAAGGTGACCTGATGAACCACCCTAAGGACGAGACCTACACCCAAGCCCACACCGACTTCAGTCAGGATTTGTCGTATGGCGACTACCTGATGCTCGATCAGGTACTCTCGGCCCAGCGCACCCTCACCCCGGCCCACGACGAGATGCTTTTTATCGTGATCCACCAGGTGCAGGAGTTGTGGATGAAGCTCATAGTCCACGAGCTCAGCAGTGCGATGGGCCTGTTGAAGCAAGGCATTGTGGATCCGGCCCTCAAAATGCTGACCCGGGTCTGCCGCGCCCAGGAGCAGATGGCGGCCAGTTGGGAGGTGCTCAAAACCATGACCCCTTCCGACTACCTGCAGTTTCGTGCGTCCTTCGGACGGGCCTCCGGGTTTCAATCGCACCAGTACCGGCTGATCGAGTTCCTGTTCGGCAACAAGCAGCCCTTCATGATGCGCCCGCACCAGCACCGGCCCGAACACCACCGGCTGCTGGAGCAAGCCTTGCAGGCTCCCAGCCTCTACGATATCTCCTTACACCTGGTTGCGGCCAGAGGGCTGGAGATTCCCCAAGCTGTGCTACAGCGGGATTTTTCCCAGCCCTATCAGCCCCATGAAAGGGTACGGGCAGCCTGGCTCGAGGTTTACCGCCACCCCGAGCAACACTGGGATCTGTACTACCTCGCCGAGAAGCTCGTAGACGTAGAGGACAACTTCCGCCGCTGGCGCTTCAACCACCTGACTACCGTGGAGCGCATCATCGGGCATAAGCAAGGCACCGGCGGAACGGCGGGCGTGCCCTATCTGAAGCGGGCTCTGGACATCGTGCTGTTTCCCGAGCTGTGGCAGGTTCGCACCGATCTATAGGGCAGAAAGAGGGACTAAACAAAGCGCCATGAACCCGTTATCATTCGACCAACACAGCAAGCGATGGGAGGAAAGATGAAAAGAATACTTTGGCTAATGGTTTTGTTGGGGTTGGCAGGTTTCTCGCTCTCGCTGGCCCAGCCGCGCACGGTCAAGATCGGCTTCGTCAGCACCCTCTCGGGCGGCGGCGCGGCCCTGGGCATTGACGCCCGCGACGGCTTCAACCTAGCGGTGCGGCTCCTTAATAACCAGCTGGGGGGCCTACCCGTAGAAGTCATCGTGGCCGACGACCAGCAAAACCCCGATGTGGCACGGCAGGCGGTAGACCGGATGCTCAAACGCGAGCGGGTCGACTTTATGACCGGCATCATCTTCTCCAACATCCTGCTGGCCGTGGGCGATGCCATTTTCGAGGAAAAAATCCACTACATCAGCTTGAATGCCGGGCCTTCAGAATATGCCGGGGAGCGCTGCAATCCCTACTTCTTTAACGTGGCCTGGCAGAACGACAACCTGCACGAGGCCATGGGCCAGTATGTCAACACCCGCCGCTTTGAGAACGTCTTCATCCTGGCTCCCAACTACCCCGCCGGGCGCGATGCCCTGACCGGCTTCAAGCGCTTCTACAAGGGCAAGATTGCAGCAGAGGTCTATAACCGCCTCAACCAGCTCGACTTCTCTGCCGAGATTGCCCAGATTCGCGCGGCCAAGCCCAAAGCGGTCTACACCTTCCAGCCCGGCGCGATGGGCGTGAACTTTATCAAGCAGTATGCCGAGGCCGGTCTGCTACGTGAAATTCCTTTGTTCTTGCCGGGCTTTTCTGCCGATGCCGATGTAATCCGGGCCGTGGGTCGTCCGATGGTGGGCATCTACAACAGCTCGCACTGGGCCTTGGAGCTCAACAACCCGGTCAACCAGCGCTTTGTGGAGGAGTTCCGCAAAGCCTATAATCGCACCCCCACCCTCTATGCCTCACAGGGCTACGATGCAGCCTTGATGCTGGATGCAGCCATCCGGGCCGTAGGAGGCGATGTTTCCAGGAAAGACGACCTGCGTAAAGCCTTCCTGGCCGGCTTTAACAGCACCCGGGGGCCCCTCAAGTTTAACCCAAACGGCTACCCCATCCAGAACTACTACCTGCGCCAGGTGGTTCAGGCCCCAAACGGCGAGATCATCAACCGGCTGGCGGGCAACATTTTCTCCAACCACAGCGATGCCTATGTCTCGCAGTGCAAACTGAAGTAACGGGGTAGGCACCGCAGATGTGCATGCGCACCCAACGTTTCTTTAGCATCAGGTGAGGGGTTGAGTCAACCAGAGCATCCAGATCTGGCTCTGCCGCAGGCGACCGGGTAGACGCTTTGGCCCAATGGACTGGACTCGAGACCCTCCGCGAGGTAACTCGAGAACCCTGCCATAGCCCCCTGCGCCTTCCCCACCCCCCACCCCCGCGATACTATGCCTCCATCCCTTTTCCTCGAACAAATGCTAAACGGTGTCCAGTTTGGCCTGATGCTCTTCTTGTTGGCCGCCGGTCTGACCCTGGTGTTCGGCATAATGGACATGATCAACCTGGCCCACGGCTCGCTCTACATGATTGGGGCCTACCTGACCGCGACCTTCGTGGGCATCACCGGGGTGTTCTGGCTGGGGGTCTTGCTGGCCGTGGTCGGGACGGCGCTGATCGGGATGCTCCTGGAGTTCTCTATCCTGCGCCAGCTCTATAGGCGAGACCACCTGTCGCAGGTGCTGGCCACCTTTGCCCTGATTCTGATCATCAACGAAGTGGTACGCATCATCTGGGGTTCACAACCCCTGCTGCTTTCGGCCCCGGAGGGCTTGTCGGGCCCCATCGAAATACTGCCCGGCCTCAACTACTCGGCCTTCCGGCTCACCATCATTGGGGTGGGTCTGGTGGTCGCAATGGGCCTTTTTTTGCTGGTCAATAACACCCGGGTCGGCATGTGGCTCCGGGCCGGGGCCTCCAACCGCGAGATGGCCCAGGCCATGGGCGTGCCTATCAAGCCCCTGTTCACCCTCCTGTTTGGGGTGGGAGCAGCCTTGTGTGCCATCGCCGGGGCTTTCTTGGGGCCCATCCTGGCCGTGCAGGTGGGCATGGGCGAGAGCATCCTGATTCTGGCTTTTGTGGTGATCGTGATTGGGGGTATTGGCTCCGTCAAGGGGGCGCTGGTGGGCGCACTGCTGGTAGGCATTGTGGACACCGCCGGAAGGGCCTTTTTACCCCTTTTGCTGAGCCAGGTGGCCTCGCCCGAGGTGGCCTCGAACCTGGGCCCTGCTCTGGCTTCGATTCTGATTTACCTGCTGATGGCCGTGGTGCTCTTCTTCAAACCCCAGGGGCTTTTCCCGGCCCGTACCTAGGAGCAATCGATGCCGCGCAACTGGCCAATTCCTCTGGTGCTGCTGGGCCTCTTGCTGGTGTTTCCACCCATCGCAAGTGCCACCGGACTGGAGTTTTATACGGGCCTTGTCACCAAAATAATGATCTTTGCACTGGCCGCTAGCAGCCTCAACCTGATTCTAGGTTATGGCGGCATGGTGAGCTTTGGGCATGCGGCCTATTTTGGCGTGGGAGCCTATGCAGCAGCCATTTTGGCCCGTGAGGGCGTGAGTTCGGCCTGGGTGATCTGGCCGGTGGCCATGGTTCTTTCTGGCTTGCTGGCCTTCTTGATTGGGGCCATCTGCCTGCGTACCCGGGGTGTTTACTTCATCATGATTACCCTGGCCTTCGCGCAGATGATCTACTTTCTGGTGGTCTCCTTCAAGCAGTATGGGGGTGAGGACGGGCTGCGGGCCCGGCGGCCCGATTTTGGGCTCTTTGAGCTTTCCGACACCACCCTCTATTACCTGACCCTGGCTGTGCTGACAGCCGTGCTCTACGCCCTGTACCGGCTGGTGAACTCGAGGTTCGGGCGCGTGCTGCAGGCCATCCGCGAGAACGAGAGCCGGGCCGCCACTATCGGCTATCCGGTCTATCAGTTTCAACTGGCGGCCTTTGTAATTGCCGGGGTGCTGGCGGGGCTGGCCGGGGTGCTGATGGCCCATTACACCCAGTACGCCTCGCCCAACCTGCTGGCCTGGCAACAGTCAGGCCACCTGATGATGATGGTCATTCTGGGAGGCGTGGGGCAGTTTTGGGGCGGGGTGCTGGGGGCTGCAACGCTGCTCATTGTGGAAGAAATCCTGCAAGACCTCACCATCTACTGGCAACTGGGGGTCGGCCTGATTCTGTTGCTGATTGTGCTGTTCGCGCCCATGGGCATTGCAGGGCTGTTTGGGCGGAGGGCGCGATGAGTCTTTTGGTTATTGAACACCTCACCAGGCAGTTTGGTGGATTGGCGGCGGTAAACGACTGCAACCTTACGGTGGAACCGGGCGAGGTTCATGCCCTGATCGGCCCCAACGGCGCCGGAAAGACCACCTTGATTAATCTGATCAGCGGCGTCCTCCCGCCGACCAAAGGCCGGATCTACTTCGATGGACACGATATTACCCACACCCCCCAGCACCAGCGGGTGCGGCTGGGGCTGGCCCGCACCTTTCAGATTACCAACCTCTTCAAGCGCTACACCGTGCTGGAGAACCTCGAGCTGGCCGTACAAGCCCGCAGCGGCAGCAGTTTTCGCTTCTGGAGTCCGGTCAAGCGCGAAAAAGGGCTGCGTGAGGAAGCCGAACAAATTGCGGAACTGCTGGGCCTGACCGCCCGCAACCACACAGAAGTAGCCCAGCTCTCGCATGGTGAGCAGCGGCAGCTCGAGGTAGGACTGGCCCTGGCCTGCCAACCGAAAATGCTGCTGCTCGACGAACCGATGGCCGGCATGGGGCCAGAGGAGTCGGGGCGCATGGTGGAGCTCATTGCCAAACTTGGGCAGAGCGTAACCATCCTGCTGGTGGAGCACGATATGGACGCGGTCTTCCGGCTAGCCCGGCGCATCTCGGTCCTGGTCTACGGGCAGGTGATCGCCTCGGGCCCTCCGGAGGAAATCCGGGCCCATCCCGACGTACACAAGGCGTACCTGGGCGACGACCCCGGAGGCAAGCACGCATGAGCATCCTGCTGGAAATTCAAGGCTTACAAACCTTCTACGGCCCCAGCCAGGTTTTGTTCAATGTGAACCTGACCATCCAGGAAGGCCAGGTGGCCACCCTGCTGGGCCGCAACGGGATGGGAAAAACCACCACCGTGCGCTCCATCCTGGGCCTGACCCCTGCCCGAAAGGGCCTGATCAGCTTTGCCGGTAGGCGTATCGAAGCCCTTCCGCCCGAGCAGATTGCCGCTTTGGGCATCGCGGTAGTGCCCGAGGGGCGGCAGATCTTCCCCAACCTGACGGTGAAGGAAAACCTGATTGCCTTCGCCGCCAACCGCAACCAAAGCCCCCAGCCCTGGACGCTGCCACGCATTTACGAAATTTTCCCCCGCCTGCAAGAGCGGCAGCACAACCTGGGCAACCAGCTCTCCGGCGGCGAGCAGCAGATGCTGGCCATTGGCCGCGCCCTGATGACCAACCCTCGGCTGTTAATTCTGGACGAGGCCACCGAAGGGCTGGCCCCGCTCTTACGCGAGGAAATCTGGCGCGTGCTCCGGCTCCTCAAGCAAAGCGGCCAGACCATTCTGGTGATTGACAAGTACGTGGAGCGCCTGATCGCCCTAGCCGACCAGCACACCATCCTCGAGCGCGGGCGGGTGGTCTGGCAGGGCAACTCAGAGGCCCTGGGGGCCCAGCCCGAGCTGTGGAAGCGGTATCTGAGCGTATAGAAGCTAACATGAGCACTCCTTCCTGGCACGAACTCGAGTACAGCCCCCGGCTTTCGGTGCCCGATGCCGCCCTTTACTTCCGGCGCTGGGCCGAAGAGTCCAGTGCGGCGAGGCAAGCGCTGGAACACCATGCCAACCTGGCCTATGGGGATGGCCCCAAGGAAACCCTAGACCTCTTCCCTACCCCGAACAGCCACTACCTCCTGGTGTTCATTCACGGGGGCTACTGGCGGGCCTTCGACAAAGACGATTTTTCCTGGCTGGCCCCGCCACTGGTAGAAGCCGGTATCAGCGTGGCGGTCCTGAACTACGCCCTTTGCCCTGCGGTGACGATTGCTGAAATTACCGAGCAATGTCGCCGAGCCGTAGCCTGGCTCTACCGCGAAGCGCCCCGCTATGGGGTAAGCCCACAAATGCTCCTGAGTGGGCATTCGGCAGGGGGGCACCTGACCGCCGAGATGTTTGCGACTCGCTGGGAGGAGTACGACCTGCCAGCCAGGGCGATTGTGGGCGGTATCGCCATCAGCGGCCTGTTTGACTTGGAACCTTTATTACAGGTTTCCATCAACACCGACCTGAGGCTTGATTTGCAGAGCGCCAGGGCCTCGAGCCCCATCTACAAACCCCCCACCCTCCAGGCCCCCCTGGTGCTGGCGGTAGGCGCACTCGAGTCCAGCGAATTCCACCGCCAGAGCCAGCTGCTGCACCAGGCCTGGCCACACAACTGCCCTGAAGTGATCTCGCTGGCAGGACTGCACCATTTCAATGCGCCGGAGGTACTTGCCGACCTTGGTAGCCCTGTCTGGAAGCCATTCTTACGGTAATGCCGCAAGCGGTAATGCCGCAAGCGGTAACGCCGCAAGCGGTAACGCCGCAAGCGGTAATGTCGCACACATCTAAAACGGTACAACTGGCCCCTGGTCTGACCCTTTTTGATTTCTAACATTGCCCTCGGCTGGTTTTCCATAGCCCAGCAGCATCTCGCGGTCGGGAATCAAACGAGCCTCGAGCCAGTCCAGATCTTTGAGGATTGGCAGGGCCTCCTCGGCAGCCTTGACCTCGCGGGCCTCCACCAGCGCCCAGCCGCCCGGCCCCCGCACCTTGAGCTGAACGGGCAAAATGCCCGGGTATTCATCGAGTCGGCTGCGCAAGTCCAGCAGCTTTTCTTCGTCCATCAGGGCCATATCGAGCTCGAGTTCCAGTACCTTGGGCATGCCCTCGAGTTCGTTGTAGGGAAACACATCCTGCGCCACCACCCGCAGGCTCTCGCCCTCGCCATCCGGCTCCACCTCTACCGCCACCAGAACCGCGGCGTCTTCGGCAATGCGCGGGGAAATCTTGTCGTAGGCCCTGCCAAAGGCCACCACCTCCACCGCGCCCGTCTCGTCCCCCAGCGTAAAGCGCACCAGCATGCCCCCCGACTTGGTCGGCTTGCGTACAATCCCTTCTACCATCCCGGCCAGCAAAAGCCGCGCACGGTTGCGGTTGCCTTTGAGTTCGGCAAAGGCCTGAGGCAGCTCCTCCACCGTACAACTAGCGGCCTCGCGCAAACCACTGTAGCGGGAAAGCGGGTGTCCGGTGACGTAAATGCCCAGGGCCTCTTTTTCCATGCGTAGCTCGGTAATGGCGTCCAGCAGGGGCTTTTTGGGAATAACAGGTTCCTGAGACTCGCCAAAGAGGCCCATCATCCCCGACTGGGCCAGCTCGCGCTCGGCCTGGGCCCACTTGAGCAGATCGTCGAGGGCCGCCAGCATGGGCCCCCGGGGGCCAAACGCATCAAAGGCTCCCGCCTTGATAAGCGACTCCACCACGCGCTTGTTGGACACCGTAGCATCCACCCGCTTCAGGAAATCGGGCAGTGATTTATAAGGCCCTCCCCGCTCCCGCTCGGCCAGAATGTGCTCGGTGGGGGTTTCGCCTACGTTCTTGACCGCCGAGAGACCAAACAGCACGCTTTTTTCCAGCGCCCGGAAGCTGAAGCTCGATTGGTTAATGTCCGGCGGCAACACCTCGACCCCCACCGCCCGGGCCGCCCGGATGTACTCGGCCACCTTGTCGGAGTCGCCCCGTTCAACCGTGAGTACAGCAGCAAAAAACTCCACCGGGAAGTGGGCTTTTACATAGGCGGTCTGGTAGGTCAGAATCGCGTAAGCAGCGGAGTGCGACTTGTTGAAGCCGTAGTTGGCAAAGGCTTCCAGCAAGTCAAATAGTCGGTCGGCCTCGTCCTCGGGAATGCCCTTCTCGGCTGCGCCTTTTTTGAACTGGGCGCGGTGTTTGACCATCTCCTCCATCTTCTTCTTGCCCATGGCCCGCCGCAGCAGGTCGGCCTCGCCCAGGCTGTAGCCCGCCGCCACCGTGGCAATCTGCATAATCTGCTCCTGGTAGACCGGAATGCCGTAGGTTTCTTCCAGGATGGGGCGAATGTACTTCTCGGCGTTGGGAAACTGCGGGTACTCCACCGGCTCGCGCCCGTGATGGCGGCGGATGTAGGTTGGAATGTTCTCCATGGGGCCGGGCCGGTAGAGCGCTCCCAGTGCAATAATGTCCTGAATCCGGCGCGGCTTGAGGCCCCGCACGGCACTGGTCATGCCCGCCGAGTCGAGCTGGAAGATCCCCTTGGTCTCGCCCCGGCCCAGCAGTTCAAAGGTAGCAGCATCGTCCATCGGGATGGCGTCGTAGTCAATATCTACCCCCTTGGATTCCTTGACAATGCGCTTGCACTCGTCCAGAAACGAGAGCGTGCGCAAACCCAGGAAGTCCATCTTGAGGAAGCCCAAAGCCTCTACCGAGCTCATGTCGTACTGGGTGACCTTGGCCCCGGTATCGCCTGCCCGCATCAGGGGTATGTAGTCTTGGAGTGGCACATCGGAGATCACCACCCCCGCCGCGTGCACGGAGGACTGGCGGTTCAAGCCCTCGAGCTTCTGTGCCACCTCCATCACCCGCTTCACCAGCGGGTCTTTCTCCATCTCGGCCCGCAAATCGGGGATGGTCTCGATGGCTTTGTCCAGCGGCATGGGCTTACCAAAGGTAACCGGGATGAGCTTGGCCAGCTCGTCGGCTTTCTTCACCGGCAACCCAAAGACCCGCGCCGCATCCTTGATGGCAGCTTTGGAGGCCAGGGTGCCAAAGGTGCCAATCTGGGCCACCATCTCGTCGCCGTAGCGCTGGCGCACGTACTCGATCACTTCCCCCCGGCGCACATCGGAGAAGTCGGTGTCAATATCGGGCATGGAGACCCGCGCCGGGTTCAAGAAGCGCTCAAACAGCAAGTTGTACTCCAGGGGGTCAATGTTGGTGATGCGGGTGGCATACGTCACCAGCGAGCCCGCCGCGGAACCCCGCCCTGGCCCTACCGAGATGCCGTTGTCCTTGGCCCAGTTGATGAAGTCCCCCACAATCAGGAGGTAGCCCGGAAAGCCCATCCGCTCCACCACGGTGAGCTCGTAGACCGCACGGGACAGAATGGCCCAGCCGTCCCAGACCATCCCCTCACGCAGTTCGGGCAGGTGGGCCCTGGCCGCCTCGAGGTCCTCTATCTGCGCGAGTTCCAGGGCCAGCACATCCCCCTCACCATGGGGCACAGGACGGCCCAATTTTCGCAAAAACGCGCGGTATAGCTCGGGCGTAACCCGGTCGGGGTAGCGCTTCAGTAGCCCCGCAAAGGTCAGTTCCCGAAAGTACGTCACCTCGGTGCGCCCTTCCGGTAAGGGATACTTGGGAATGCGGTACTGCACTTTCCTGGGCACCAGTTCCACGTTGCACATCCGCCCAATATTCACCGAGTTATCGAAAAGTTCATCCATCCGGCTGCCCCAGAGTTCTTTTTCGTCCTGGAAGGTCTGGATCATCTCCTGGGGGCTTTTGACATAAAACTCGTCGCAGGGGAATTTCCAGCGGCCCGGGTCGTCCCAGGTGGCCTTGGACTGTACCGCCAGCACCACCGCGTGGGCCTCGGCGTCCTCTTTGCGGACGTAGTGCCCGTCGTTAGTGGCTACGATGCCCAGGCCGTACTTGTCGGCCAACTCCTTCAAAACCTTGTTCACCTTGTGCTGCTCGGGCAAACCGTGATCCTGAATCTCGATGAAGTAGCGCTCGGGGCCAAAAATCGAGAGGTATTCTTGTAAACGCCGTTCGGCGTCCTCGTGGCGCTCCTGCAAGATGAATTGTGGAATTTCCGCCCCCAAACAACCCGAAAGGGCGATGATGCCCGCATTGTGTTCGCGCAGAATCTCGCGGTCAATGCGGGGTTTGCCATAAAAGCCCTCGAGGTAGGCCCGGCTGGCCAGGCGTGAGAGGTTCTGGTAGCCCTCCATATTCTGGGCCAGGAGCGTAAGGTGAAAATAGCCCCCATCCAGCCCCTTCCCCTGCTTGCGGTCGAAGCGAGACTCGGCGGCCACATAGGCCTCGTAGCCGATAATCGGCTTAACCTCCATCTCGGTGGCATATTTGTAAAACTGCACCGCCCCAAACAGATTGCCGTGGTCGGTCATGGCCAGCATGGGCTCCTCGGGCGAGGTCTGCTTGACCCACTTGAGCAGGTCTTTGAGCCGTGCGGCCCCATCCAGCAGGCTGAACTGGGTGTGCTGGTGTAGATGGGCAAATTTACAGACTGGACAGTTCGCAGGATCATGAACTTTGCGATTTTCGAATGGATTGAGGTCGCCTGGCATTATGGACATAGCATAACGCAAAACAATCTGTATCCAAATGCCCCCTGGGCCTATGCGCTGGGGAAGGTTGGGTTGGCTTTACCAAAGCTACGCAGGAGGCAGTTTTCTGATTCTCTTCTATATCGACCCGCTCGGTCGGGCTGCCGCTTGGATAACCATGGCCCACAGTATCAACGCTGCCAGGGACACCATCCACGACCCCCTGTTGGGCTGGCTGTTCGACCGTATCCGGCATTCCAGCGGACAGCGCTGCCGTGGCTGCGCTTTGGCCTGTCACTTTATGTGCTGTGTAGCCTTCCTTTGTGGTGGGTTTTCTTCAGCTTGGGTCGCTCTCACCCGAGCAATTAGACGCTTGCGCCTTTCCCGAATGCTTTTACATAGGTAAAATCGCCTAGTGCAAAGGATTTTCATTGAAGAAATCGCCAAATACGAGGGCCAGGAAGTGCTGCTACGCGGCTGGCTCACCTCTCGCCGCTCCAAAGGTAAGATTCACTTTCTTCAGCTGCGCGACGGCACCGGCTTCATCCAGGCCACTGCCTTTAAGGGCGAGCTACCCGACGAGCAGTTCGAGCAGGCCGACCACCTGCCCCAGGAAACCGCCCTGGAAGTAACCGGCCTGGTGCGGGCCGATAGCCGGGCGCCGGGGGGCTATGAGCTGTCGGTACGAGGCATCAATGTCGTAGCCCTTCCCAGCAAGGAATACCCCATCACGCCCAAAGAGCATGGAGTGGAGTTCCTGATGGACCACCGCCACCTCTATATACGCCACCGCCGGGCCTGGGCGGTGCTGCGGGTACGCGACGAGCTCGAGCGGGCCATCCACGATTTCTTCCACCAGCGCGGCTTCATCCGACTCGATACCCCCATCCTGACCCCCAACGCCGTGGAGGGCACCACCGACCTGTTCGAGGTAGATCTGTTCGATGGCGAGAAAGCCTACCTCTCCCAGTCGGGCCAGCTATATGCCGAGGCCGGGGCCCTGGCCTTTGGCAAGGTGTATACCTTTGGTCCTACCTTCCGGGCCGAACGCTCTAAAACCCGGCGTCACCTGCTGGAATTCTGGATGATCGAGCCCGAGGTAGCCTTCATGACCCACGAGGAGAATATGCAGCTCCAGGAAGACCTGGTGGCCTATCTGGTGGGGCGCTGCCTGGAAGAGAAAAAGCGCGAGCTGGAGATGCTCGAGCGCGATACCACCGTTCTGCAAACCACTGCCCAAGGACACTACCCCCGCCTTCACTACACCCAGGCCGTGGAAATGGTCAATCAGATTGCACGTGAAAAGCCTGAGCTGCAACTGACGCCCATGCAGTGGGGCGACGACTTCGGCGCACCCCACGAGGCCGCCCTTACCGCACAGTTCGACCGCCCCGTCTTTGTGGAGAAGTACCCCGCTGCAGTCAAGGCGTTTTATATGCAACCCGACCCCGAAGACCCGCGCCTGGTGCTAAACGCCGACCTGCTTGCGCCAGAAGGGGTGGGTGAAATTATTGGGGGATCACAGCGCATCCATGACCCAGATCTACTACGCCAGAAAATTCGGGAGCATGGGCTACCCGAAGAGGTGTTTGATTGGTACATGGATTTGCGCCTGTTTGGAACCGTACCGCACTCGGGCTTTGGCATTGGCCTCGAGCGCACCGTACGCTGGATTTGTGGCATCGAGCACATCCGCGAGGCCATCCCGTTCCCGCGCATGTACACCCGGATGCGGCCTTAGGGCGGTTGCACAAGACCCGGAGTGGCAATATTGGCGTTTTTCAAGGGTTAAACCTTAGTTTATTCGCTACAGAATGGTAACGAATTAAACATCCGCGTTGCGGAGGGCAATACCGCCCCATGGGAAGGGATACGCTTGTTTCGCCGACCGATAGGGAGGGGTGTACTCCAAAATTCAATAAAACAACCACTAGGTATCGTTTTGCTCGAGGTCGGAAATCCATCGGAACATGGGGTGTCCCTTTTTCAAGCACAGTCAAAACTCACCCCCAACTCGTTTTGCAGCCTCACGCACTGCGGATTACATAGCGAAGGCTGACTTTTGCATTGCACAACGAGCGGCCAAAGTGGGGCCTTGCGTACGACCTCGTGGATTGGGTTGAATTGACTTGAAGAAGCCCCCTCTGACACAAACGGTTTTCCTGCTGGAACTCGGTAACTCGTTGGCGATAGCCCTCGAGGGGGGTTGGGGGATTGGCTGTTTGGGTTGATAGGTTCGTTTTGAGACGCGGCCATCGAAACATGAATGTTTACCGCGAGGGGGTTTTACTCTGAGTGCATATACCTGCTGCCACAGCCCTTGTATCAGATTCAAGTTGCTGGCGGTTGACAAATGTCAAAGCTTGTTGGGCTTTTGGCGGGTGTTCCCACTTTCGGTAGGCAGGTATCGGACCACCTTGGCGGCTAAACAGCCTGTAGGCTGTGACGAGCGGATTGTCCACTGCCCCCGCCTGGTTCAAATGGTCGGGATCTGGCTCTGGCTGCCGTTGGTAGGCCGCTGCGCTCTCTTGAAAATGAGTGCCTCGCCCACCCGCCCCTCGAGCACCCCCACCGCTGGAGAAGCGGCAATCTGGGCACAGAAGGGCACATCGGCTTCCAGCCCCACCTGCCGCAAGGCCTGAGCAGCAGCGGAAAGGTGCAAGGGCTCGAGCGGATCGGGATAGGCCCGGCGTGTGGTAAGAGCCGTGAGTGCGCCGTCCTCGAGTTCATAGGATCCCATAATCTGCAAAAACTCAGCCAGGACACCCGCTGTATATACGTCATCCAGGCCAATCCGACCCTCCTTACCCGCACAGAGAATGGCCACCTCTTCTGTGGCAAGCTGGTGGGCCAGACGAGCAGCAGCATGGGCATTGTAGAGCGAGGCCAGCAAGACATGCTTGGCGCTGCGGGCCGCCAGGTGCGCGGTACGGGTGCCGTTGGTCGTGCTCAGCACCACTATTTTGCCCCCCACCGGCGCTTCCTTGGCCTCCCTGGGCGAGTTGCCGTAATCGAAACCTGCAGGCTTGAGGCCCCCTTCTTCGCCCGCCAGGACCACATCGTCATCCCGAAAGGCTCGAGCACTCTCTAGGCCAGCTGTCAGGTACAAGCTACTGGCACCCGCCTCCAAAAAAGCCGTTGCGGTGGTGGTAGCCCGAATCACATCCACCACCAGCACCACATCCTGGTAGCTCAGGTTGTCCTGGGGAACCAGATCAGCCCGTAAACGCATATCCCTCCCCTGCTGTGGGAACATTCACCCCAAGGCCTCTCATAAACATCCACCAAACTGCCCAGAAGTCAGTGCGTGCTCACCGCTGGCAGCAACCAAACTAAAGGATACTATCTGAGGCATAGATGAGGACGAAGGGAATCATAAAGGATAGACCGGCTTTAATGTAAAGAGTTCTCTGGAGGTTTTTTATCAAAACATAAGAACATGCTGGCGGAGGGCCACGTATTTATGGCGGTTTTCGCTACTAGCTCTGCACATGATATTAGCCCCAGTAGACTGTGGTTTTCTTTCAGAAAACCGCTCTGGTTCAGCGTTGATAGGAAGTATGTACCAATACCAATGTTACACAGCCAAACTCAAATACCCAGCGCTTATCGAAGGCTTTGGGCATACGGCAATCCCAAACCTTCGACCTGCGACTTGAGACCTGTGGCATTGAACACTAGTTACCGCAAGCCGAATAACACTTCTTCCAGACCAGCCGGATCGAGGATTTCCACATAACCCGAACCCACCCTGACCAGTTCTTCTTCGCGCAGGGCATGTAGCACACGGGTCACGGTCTCGCGGCTGGTACCGGAGAGCTGGGCCAGTTCCTGGTGGGTCAGCTTCATCTTGACCCCGTCGCCGTAGCGTTGCTTGCGTAATTTGGTCAGGGCATAGGCCACCCGGCCCCGGGCCTCTTCAAACGAAAGCACTTCGAGCTCGAGGTCGGCCTCGCGCAGGCGGCGTGCCAGGATGGTAGCCAGGTTGTGCAGGATTTCCGGCCACTTGCGCACCAGGCTCCAGTAGGCATCCTGGTACAAGACCAGCAGTATCGAATCTACGGTGGTCTCGGCGGAGGCGCTGCGGGGCTGGTCATCCAGCAGGCTCATCTCACCAAACACTTCACCAGGACCCAGGTAAGCAAACATGCGCTCTCGTCCATCCAGGTAGGTTCGATAGATGCGCACCTGCCCACTCTGGACGATATACAGGGCAGCCCCCATGTCGCCCGCCTCGAAAATTTGTTTACCCGCAGGATAGTTGCGGGTCACAAAGGCCTCGCGGGCTACCTCGAGCGCCTGGGGCGGCACCCCTTGAAAGAGCGGGGTCTTTGCAAGCACCTGTGTGTCAGCCAACATCAAGTACACTCTACAAGGGTGCGTAACGGTTTGCCAATAGCAGGTAACAGTCCGGTGTTGGAAGTGTTGCAGCTGGGTTTCGGCTATGGCGAGGTCGAGCTGTTCCAGAACCTTAGCTTTACCATGCATGAGAGCGAGATACGGGTCATCCTGGGGCCATCGGGTAGTGGCAAAACCACCTTGCTGCACCTCCTGGCAGGTTTGCTGGCTCTTCAATCGGGGGATGTGCGGTGGCAGGGCGAGAGCATCCGTGGCCTGAGCGAAGAAGTGTTGGCACAGCGACGGCTACTCTTAACCGGACTGATCTTTCAACATCACTACCTGCAAGCCGAGCTCACCGCCCTGGAAAACATCCTGGTTCCCGGGTATCTGGCCGATAAGGTAGACCCCGACTGGGGGCTGGAGTTGTTGAATCGGGTGGGGTTGCTAGACCGGGCCCATCTGCTCCCCAAGGCCCTCTCGGGAGGGGAACGGCAGCGCATCGCGGTGGCCAGAGCCCTCTACAACCGGCCCAAGCTCTTATTGGCCGACGAGCCCACCGGCAGCCTGGATCGGCGCAATGCCGAGAAAGTATGGGGGCTGATGCTGAGCCTGGCCCAGGATCTTGGCACGGCCGTCATCGTGGCTACCCACGACGAGCATCTGGTGCAGGGGTTGCCCGAGCTGCGGCTGGGTTGAAATCAGGATTGTAAGAACCTCCGTCCAGGAGAAGAGCGAACCGGGATTGGATCTTTACCTGGACTGCAGGTTCTCGGGGAACAATTGGGTGGGGGTGCGGCTCACGATGTTGTCCAGCACTTTCTGTAGAGCGGTGTTTTTGACGGCCTGATCGAGTCCGCCTTTAACCTGGTCAAAGGGCTGGAAACCCGCCGCCTCTACTTTGCTCAGCAAGATAACGTGAAAGCCAAACTCCGTTTTGACCGGAGCCTTGGAGCTTTCGCCGGGCTTCAAGGCGGCCAGCGCCAGCTCAAAGGGCGCGACGAAGGTACCCTTGGGCTCACAGCCCAGATCGCCGCCTTCGTTCTTGCTGCCGGGGTCTTGCGAGAGCTCCTGAGCCAGGTCGGCAAACTTCTCGCCTTTGCCCAGGCGAGCGATCACCTGATTGGCCTCCTGCGCGGTGTTGACCAGAATGTGTGCAGAGCAGTACCGTACCGGCACCGCAAACTGGGGCTTGGAGACCAGATACAACATCCTCAAGGCGGCTTCGCTGGTCTGCAAGCGCTTGATCAGGTTTTCGAGGTAGGCGTTGTAGGTCAAGGCCTCGTATACCAACTTACGATAGGCCTCGAGGCCAGGTATACCGGCTTCCTCGAGGGCCTGGTTGAGCTGCTCTTCGTTTTCGAACTGGGACTTTACTTCCTCGATGGCTTCATCGATTGCGGCCTCTTTGGCCGCAAAACCAGCGGACTCGGCGGCCAGGATAATGGCCTGATCGCGTGCCATCCGCTCCAGATACTGTGGCTTGAACTGAGCAAAGGCTTCCTCGGCCTCGGGGCTGTAGGCCTGGCCGCGTTGCTGCAAGGCATCGCGTATAAACAAGCGGAATTGCAGGTCGAACTGGCTCTTGGTAATAGAGGATTTACCCACCGTTGCCACCACCGGGTCGGTTTGGGCCATTGCCAGCGAGAAGAGCACCAGTAGCAACAGGATCAAGACTTGTTTTGGCTTCATTTATTTGCACCTCTTGTGCAGCCCCTCTCCAGCAAAACATACGGCTTTGATTGGTTTCTGGACTGCTTACATAGGGTATGCTAACACGCCCCAGGCACAACACTCTTATTTGCACTGCATTTTGCTTGCATTTATAAGTCTATTGCGTATTCGGCGAACGCTTTGCCTGGATAAACATCCGGCAAACCCCTGATCCGCGCACGTCTGGGTAGAATATTCGGGTGATTTTGAGTTCCATCAGCAAGGTTTTGACCCATATCCAGAGCCCAGCTTTGGGTTTGCTCGAGCTGCACAAGCATACCCCCAAATCCCTTCTTGGAGAAATGGTTAGGGCTATAGCATGAGCAGAATCATAGTCATCGGTGGGGGTCTTGCGGGATTAACTGCTGCATATTGGGCGGTGGAAGCCGGGCTCGAGGTCAGCCTCCTCGAGGCCACCCACCGCTTCGGAGGCCACACCCGAACTGCAAAACTGGATGCGATAGCGCTGGAGCTAGGCGAGGAGTTTTTCGAGGACACGCCCGATACCCTGCTCAACCTCTGCGGCCTGTTGGGCCTCGAGCCACAACCCCTGCCCGACCTCCGGCGCGTGGTGCGACAGGGCGGCCAGGACTGGGTTTTGCCCGCCGGTTTGAACCTGGCTTCGGGTTACGGGTTACACCAAATTGCAGAGCTACCTTTTAGTCGTAGCGTCAAGTGGCGGCTTGGCACGGAGCGCTTTACTCCAACGGCCCTGGTCAAGGATGAGTTGCTCGGAGCCTTCTTTCGCCGCAGGTTGGGCCCCGAAGTCTGGGGGGTGCTGGAGCCTTACCTGAGCGCGACTTTGGGGGGGCCTGCAGAAGACGTATCGGCCCCTGCTGCCTTTGGTCGCCTGGTCGGGCTCGAGCGCAAAGGGGGCCTGCTGGCGGGCAGCCGCCCGCTCACCACCGAGGGCAGGTGGCATCTGGTCGAGGGTATGGGGGCCCTGATTGAAGCCTTGAGTAAACACCTGTTCCCAAAAGCCAGGTTGTTGCCCCATCACCAGGTCTGGGCCATCACCCGCGATTCGAGAAGTTGGACGGTGCATACGCAGGGTGGCCAGCTTGAAGCCGAGGCCATCATCATGGCACTTTCGGCCCCACAGGCGGCCAAGGTCTTTCGCCCCTCGGCTCCGCAGATAACTACCCTCCTTAACCATTTCCCTCACCAGCACAGCGCCAAGGTCTATCTGCTCTGTCGCCGCGATGAGCTGACCGCTGGGCCCGGCGAGTTCTTTTTTGCCCGAGGAGAGGGCTATACCAGCAGCGCCCTCAAGCTAACGCACCCCAACCCGGAGATGACGCTGGCTCGAGTACAGTTTGCCGGGGAAACCGCCCGATCCGCCGACAGCGAGCTTTCCCGCTTAGCCGAACAAGACCTTGCGAAATGTCTGCAAACCAGGGTTCGTCCGCTGGCGGCCTGGGTATTCCGCCAGCCTTTCTCGAGGCCCCACTTCACCCAGGGCCAGGCCCGCCGTACAGCCGACCTCGAGCGGGAGTTGGTGCACGCCCCGGGTCTTTTCCTCACCGGCAGCTACCTGGCCGGCCCCGGCCTGGCCAACCTGGTAGAGCACAGTCGCCAAACCACCCAGCATGCCCTCGACTTCCTGGCTCTCTCGACTGCCTGAGTGTTTCCAGACTGCCTTTTGAATCGTTATACGAGGCGTATGTGGATGGCACAACGACAAGAAGCCCCCAGACCGTAGTCTGGGGGGTTTGTAAACTGCAACTTTACTTCAGTTCGACCTTGGCGCCCGCATCCTCGAGCTGCTTCTTGATCTTCTCGGCTTCGTCTTTGGAAATGCCTTCCTTGACAGTGCCGCCTTGCTCGGCCAGGTCTTTGGCTTCCTTCAGGCCCAGGCCGGTAATGGCGCGAAGCTCCTTGATGACGTTAAGCTTCTGGGCGCCCGCATCCTTGAGCACCACATCAAACTCGGTCTTTTCTTCGGCCGCAGGCGCAGCAGCCCCCGCAGCAGCCCCCGGCATGGCCACGGCCACCGGAGCAGCGGCGGTCACGCCCCACTCTTCCTTCAGTTCGTCAATGAGTTGCTTGAGTTCCAGCACGGTCGCGCCGGAGAGTTGGGATTTGATTGCAGCGATATCGAGAGCCATTTTTTCCTCCTATTGGGCCTAAGCGGCCTCCAGTTTTTGAACCTGGGCATCCAAGATGCCAACCAATTCCTGTGCCTTCGCCCCCAGCACACCTACGAAGTTGGACATCGTAGCGGACAGCACGCCGACCAGTTCGGCCTGCAGTTCCTTCTGGCTGGGCAGGTCGGCCAGGGCCTCTACCTGCTGGCCCGTGAGGGCCTGTCCCGAGAGCACACCCGCCTTGAGGGCGGGAATACCTTTATCGTTCGTCTTGGCGAACTCCTTGAGGGCCTTGGCAGCGCTGGCGGGGTCGTTGAAGACCACCACTGCCGAGGGGCCCTTCAAGCCTTCGATGGCCGGCAACCCCAGATCGCTCATGGCTTTGCGGATCAGGGTATTTTTGGCAACGATAATCTCGCCGCCCTTTTCCCGCACCGCCTTGCGGAGCTTCCCGGTGGGGCCCGCCTCGAGCCCTTGGTAGTTCACCAAGAAAAACGAGCCTTCCGCGCCCTTCAAGGTTGCGGTAAGCGCCTCGAGGTTTTCGATGTTGCGCTTGCTAGGCAAAGTTCCTCCTGGCTGGGCTTAGCCATAGGGGCCAGGGCACACCTAAGCCTCTATAACTTGCCCTTGCTTGCTTTTGGGACTAGGGATTTCCCAACGGTTATATGCGAAAAACGCTTCCCTACTAGCGCCTCGGCGACATTATTAAGGCTTAGCCCGTCGCTGTCTTTGGCTGCCCTTGGGGTCGCAAACGACCCAGAAGGGACACCAGCTGTGGAGTATACAAAACCACTGGGTTCTTGACAAGTCCATGTGTGCAGTGACTCATCTAAAGAATTCGGTTGAGTAACGAAGTGGTGTGATGATGGGTAAAAACCAACATTTTGGAGAGGATTGGTTTGAAAGCCGTTGCCAAGCAGAGAGGGAATGTTGTATTGGACGGTGACGA